>NZ_JAEILC010000002.1:0-25039 GCF_016307435.1 Pseudomonas sp. S4_EA_1b
CGACCCACAGCGTCCCACTGGTACTGGGTCAGCGCGCCATGTTCATCCTCGCGCGCCACCTCGCGGCCCAGGTCGTCGTAGCGATAGCGCCTGATGCCACCATTGGGCAACTGCTCCTCAACCAGTTGCCCGCGCTCATTCCACACCAAGCGATGGCAGCTGTGATCCGGGTACCAGACCCCGGTCAGTTGCCCATGTTTGTTGTAGCTGTAGTCCGTGACATGCCCATCGGGATCGATGCTACGGGTGATATCGCCCTGGTCATTGCGCTCGTATTTCCAGACCGCTTGACCCCGGCGCACCACGCGTACGAAACCGTGGTCATGCTCGTAGGTAGTGGGCTCATCTTCCCCAGGAAACAACGCCACCAAGCGTCCGGCTTCGTCGTACTGATACGCCGTCACCGCCCCCAGCGGGTCTTGCTCGACTGTCAGCCGGCCTTTTTCGTCGTAGGATTTGAAGTGTTGCGCGCCATCCGGATCGATGCGTTGCACCAATCGCGCACGGTCGTCGTGGACATAGATTTCCTGGCTGCCATCGGCGTTATGCACCGTGACGCGGCCGTCATCCCCCCAGGCATAGCGCGTGTCCATCTGCGAGAAGCTGGCCCAGTGCCGTACACAGCGCGCCGCTTTGCCGGAGCGTTCCCACGCCCAGAAGAAACTCGCCCCACCGGCCAGGCCGCGTTCCACAATGACGTGCCGATCGTCGTAGCGGTACACCTCGCTTTCGCCGACGGCATTGGTCGCCGAGACCAGTCGGCCCAGGTCGTCATAGGCGTAGGAAACGACGTTTTGCTCAGTCGTCCAGACATACGGACCACGGCCTTCGGCGCGCTGAACCTGGTAATCCACCGCGACAATGCGCCCAGCCCCATAGTGCAGAAACAACGAGCGACCCACCCCGTTATCCACCCGCTCGATACGCCCGAGCACATCGCGGAAAATTCGTAGGCGGTTGTCATACGCATCGCTGATCGCCGTCAGCACACCGTCGCGAAAGTGGTAGAACCGCGATGCCTGGGCCAGCACCAGCTCATCCGGCGAAGCGCCCAGATAGATCGCCGCTTCGGCCAGGCTATTGGTGATTGCCGGTCGCGCAACGGTGGGCATTGGAAACGAGATAGAGCGATTTTCATGGTCGGTCCACACCACCGAATCGCCTGAAACCACCAGCCGCTGCGCCAGCCCATGGCTCCAGCCAAACCCCAGTCCTACATCGACTTCCACCGCACTGGTGCGATACAGGCGTGTCCACTCGAACGACAAAAACCCATCCAGAACACCGTCAGTCAGGGTCAGCAATTCCTCGCCGGTAACCATCGACACGGGGCAGCCGTTAGTGACGGTTTTATCCGCAGAAGCCGCCGCATCGCCGTTCGGGTTTTTCCCCGAAACAGGTGCATCGTCTACAGGCTCCTGCCGCACCAACACCGTCTGCTGCGTCTTGTTGCGCGCCGCTGTGACCGGGTTGGAAACCCATTGATCCCCAGCCTTCAACGGCCCCACCGGGACCGTATCGACCGCCGTGGTCTGGCGACTGAGCAACACCGGCTTAGCAGCCTCGGCGTGCTCCTCGACGCGCACCTTGCCAAACTGTTCGGCCAAATGTTCCAACCACTCGCGCGCGCGCCGCGACTTGATCCTACCCAGCACCTGCGCGCCCAAGCGAACCGCCACGCCCATGCCCGCTGTGGCCCAGATCAGCAACAGGTTGATCAGCACCTCGCCAGTGATTTCTCCGAGCAGCTCATTCATATACGGCGGTGGCAGCAGGCGCATCCAACTGACCATCGCCGCCATGTAAATGAACAACAACGGCTCATCGCTGAGCATCAGCAAGCCCGTCGCAATAGCGTCGGCACCGAGCGCCAGCAACTGGTCAAACTCGGCCTGGGACAGATACTGCAGCCATTGCTCGGCATGGGCCACCGGGTCCGACAGCCACTGGAACAGTTGCTTGAGGTTGTCCCACAGCGAGTACAGCGCTTCGCCGAATCCGCGCGCGTAGGCTGAGTGGAGCGAGAGGTAGCGCTTATGGAAGTGCGCCTCGGAGTAGCCCTGCCAAAGCGGTTCGAAGGTGTCGGACCATTCGCTGCGCAGCCACGCCTCCAGCGGCGCGATGACCGCCTGATAAGAGGCGTACAGCGCCTTGAAATGCGCGGCGGATACATTCGGGTAGAAGTGGATGCGGTAGCGCTGGTTGCGTTCGCATTCCTTGACTTCAAGAATGCCGCTGGGCCCGATGGTTTTATGGATCGGCTCGCCCAGCAGCGTGCCGTCTGCATCGATGCGCTGGAGTATCACCGGTGTATCGCCGATGGGTACGAACCGTGAACTCTGGAACCGATGCACCAAGGTCAAGGTGCCATCGGCCCGGCAGGTCGCGACCGCGCTGCTGGGGAACAGCGAGCGGTTGATCGGCGCGACCCGCTCCGCTTCATCTCCGGCCTTGAACACCTGCTCGATATTCAGCGCCGAAAAGCTGAGGACACTCTCGGCCCAGGCGTCGTAACTATTGAGGCATCCGCGGAAATCCCTGAGTACCGACTCGACGTCGCGGGTCTTCGCATCCAAGGCGGCGAGTACCAGAAAGCCAATGGTCTGGCTGGTCGCGCCAATCATGAGGCTGCCCTATCAATCAGGGCCATAACGAAAAAAAACATCTGCAATCCTTCGCACTGTGTGATCAGGCGAGGGACTTTGCAGAGGTTTGTGGGGCAGGGCAGTAGAGCTTATCCGGCGCTTGCGTGGGATGTTTCGGCAGCGGTCACATCCGGTCGTAACGGGCGAGCCTACCGAACCCACGAACCCTGGTTAGACTTACCTGTCGAAACGTGCAACTCACGGCCCGCCATCACTCAAGGACTCTTCATGTATTCAAGCCGCCTGATCCTCTGCCTTTTGCCCTTGCTGGTACTGGCGGGTTGCTCCACCGCCCGTGGCCCGCAGCAACCGGAACGCAGCGAAGCCGAGGTCAAGGCGCAGATCGTGCGGTTGCTGCCACCCAAGGTTACGGACCGCAATGGCTGGGCCCAGGATATCTACACGGCCTTTGATACCCAGAAGATTTACCCGAGCACCGAAAATATCTGCGCGGTGCTGGCGGTGACCGAGCAGGAGTCCACCTTCCAGGTCGACCCGCCGGTGCCCAATATGGGCAAAATCGCCCAGGATGAAATCCTGCGCCGTGCCGGCAAGGTGCATGTGCCGGCCTTTGTGGTGCGCAGCGCATTGCAACTGAATTCGCCCACCGGCAAAACCTACGCCGAACGTCTGAGCGCCGCACGTACGGAAAAAGACTTGAGCGGTATTTTCGATGACTTCATCAGCATGGTGCCGTTGGGCAAAACGCTGTTCGGCGGGTTCAACCCGGTGCACACCGCCGGGCCGATGCAGGTGAGCATCGACTTTGCACAGAAACAAGCGCGGGGTTATCCCTACACCGTGGACGGATCAATCCGACGCGAAGTGTTCACCCGCCGTGGCGGCATGTACTTCGGCATCGCCCATTTGCTCGGCTATCCGGTGAACTACGATCAACCGCTGTATCGCTTCGCTGACTTCAACGCCGGTTGGTATGCCAGCCGCAATGCGGCGTTCCAGGCGGCGGTCAGTCGGGCTTCGGGGGTCGAGCTGGCGCTGGATGGGGACTTGATTCGCTACGGCTCGCTACTGCCCGGTACCACGGAACTGGCGGTGCGTTCGTTGGGCGCGAAGCTGGATATGCGCAACCCCAGCATCCGCAGCCAGCTGGAGCAGGGCGAGCGCTTGGATTTCGAAGAAACCACCCTTTACCAACGTGTGTTCGCCCTCGCCGACAAGGCTGCCGGCAAACCCCTGCCACGGGCGATTCTGCCGGGGATTGTGCTCAAGAGCCCGAAGATCACCCGTAACCTGACCACGGCATGGTTTGCCAAGCGCGTGGATGAGCGTTATCAGCGTTGTATGAAGCGCTGAAGGCCCCGTGCGAGATTTGTATGGCTGATGGCGATGGCTTCCAATGAGGTGTTTGCAATGCCTCAAGCTGCCAGACAATGAAGATCAAAGGTGGGAGGGGGGTAAGCCCCCCTCCGATAGTTGAGCGATGTTGCTGTTTTTTATCAGTTGCGTTCCAGGGCCAGGGCTACGCCTTGGCCACCGCCGATGCACAAGGTCGCCAGGCCTTTCTTGGCATCGCGCTTGATCATTTCGTGCAGCAGGGTCACCAGCACGCGGCAACCCGAGGCGCCAATCGGGTGGCCGATGGCGATAGCGCCGCCATTGACGTTGACCTTGTCAGCATCCCACTCCAGCTCTTTGCCCACCGCCAGGGATTGCGCGGCGAAGGCTTCGTTGGCTTCGATCAGGTCCAGATCGCCCAGGCTCCAACCGGCTTTGTCCAGGCAGCGACGGGTGGCCGATACCGGGCCGATGCCCATGATGGCCGGGTCCACGCCTGCGTTAGCGTAACTGGCAATGCGGGCTAGCACGGGCAGACCGAGGGCTTTCGCCTTATCGGAACTCATCAGCATTACTGCAGCGGCGCCGTCATTGAGGCTGGAGGCGTTGCCGGCGGTGACGCTGCCGTCTTTCTTGAAGGCCGGCTTGAGCTTGGCCAGGGACTCGGCAGTGGTGCCGGCGCGCGGTTGCTCATCCACGGCGAAGGCGATTGGGTCGCCCTTGCGCTGAGGGATCAGGATCGGAGTGATCTCATCGACAAACCGCCCAGCCTCGATGGCTGCCGCAGCCTTCTGCTGAGAAGCGGCGGCAAAGGCGTCCTGGGCTTCACGGCTGATGCCGTATTTGTCCACGAGGTTCTCGGCGGTGATGCCCATGTGGTAGTCGTTGAATGCATCCCACAGGCCGTCGGTGATCATGCTGTCGATCATCTTGGCGTGGCCCATGCGCAAACCAGTGCGCGCGGCAGGCAGTACGTAGGGGGCCAGGCTCATGTTCTCCATGCCACCGGCGATGATGACGTCGGCGTCGCCGCAGCGGATGGCCTGGGCACCGAGGTGCAGGGCTTTGAGGCCCGAGCCGCAGACCTTGTTCAGGGTCAGGCTCGGCACCGCGTGGGGCAGGCCGGCGAGAATCGAGGCCTGGCGCGCGGGGTTCTGGCCGGAGCCCGCGGTGAGCACTTGGCCGAGGATCACTTCATCGACTTGGGCCGGGTCCAGGTCGGTCTGCTCCAACAGGCGACGGATTACGGCGGCGCCCAGTTCCGGAGCCGGGATGCTGGCCAGCGACCCTTGAAAGCTGCCCACGGCGGTGCGGGTGGCAGCAACAATCACGACGTCTTGCATGGAATCTGTCCTCACTGGAAGTGCATTTCTGGAACGTGGTCCGGGACGATCAGTTTACCGGCGGTCTTGCTCACAATCTCTTCAACGCTGACGCCAGGTGCGCGTTCCTTGAGGACAAAAGCGCCATTTTCGATTTCCAGGTACGCCAGGTCCGTAAGCACCCGTTTGATGCAGTGGGCGCCGGTCAGCGGCAGGCTGCAGCGATCGAGCAACTTCGACTCTCCGTCCTTGGAGGCGTGGGTCATGATCACAATGATGTTTTCCGCACCGGCCACCAGGTCCATGGCGCCGCCCATGCCCTTGACCAGTTTGCCGGGGATCATCCACGAAGCGATGTTGCCCTGCACATCGACTTCAAATGCGCCGAGCACGGTGAGGTCGACGTGACCGCCGCGAATCATCGCGAAGGACTCGGCAGAGGAGAAAATCGACGCACCGATGCGTGCTGTCACTGTCTGTTTACCGGCGTTGATCATGTCGGCATCGATGGTGTCTTCGGTAGGAAACGGGCCCATGCCTAGCAGGCCGTTTTCCGATTGCAGCATCACTTCCATGCCGTCGGGGATGTAGTTGGCCACCAGGGTCGGAATGCCGATGCCGAGGTTGACGTAAAAGCCGTCCTGCATTTCGCGGGCGACGCGTTGAGCCATTTGTTCGCGGGTAAGAGCCATTTTGTGTGTCCTTATTGTTCGGGCTGGAGGCGGATTATTTGCGGACGGTGCGCTGTTCGATGCGCTTCTCGAAAGTGCCGCAGATGATCCGATCGACGTAGATGCCAGGGGTGTGGATCTGCGCCGGGTCCAGCTCGCCCGGTTCGACGATTTCTTCGACTTCGACCACAGTGATCTTGCCGGCGGTGGCGGCCAGCGGGTTGAAGTTCTGAGCGGTGTGGCGGTAGATCACGTTACCGAAGTGGTCGGCTTTCCAGCCTTTGACGATGGCGAAGTCGCCGGTGATGGACTCCTCCATCAGGTAAGGACGACCGTTGAACTCGCGGGTTTCTTTGCCTTCGGCCACTGGGGTGCCGACGCCGGTTGCGGTAAAGAAAGCCGGGATACCGGCACCGCCTGCGCGCATTTTTTCGGCGAGGGTGCCTTGGGGCGTCAGCACCACTTCGATTTCGCCGCTGAGCAATTGCTTCTCAAACAGCGCGTTCTCACCGACGTAGGACGCGATCACTTTGCGGATCTGTTTTTCTTCCAGCAGCACGCCCAGGCCGAAGCCGTCGACGCCGCAGTTGTTGGAGACCACCGTCAGCTCACGGGTGCCTTTGCGCTTGATTTCTGCGATGAGGTTTTCCGGGATGCCGCACAGGCCGAAGCCGCCGGCGAGTACGGTCATGCCGTCCTCCAGGCCTGCCAATGCCTCTTCGTAGGACGCCACGCGTTTATCGAAACCTGCCATATGCACCTCTTTTATTGTTTGTGGGCCAGCCAATGGACCGAGTGTTGCGCTGATGTATTGATTTGTTAAGTTGTTTTTTAAGGTTGATTGATTTAGAAAACAGCATAGTTGATCCGTCTCTCGGAGTACTTTTATGACCGTGAAACAGCTGCGTGCCTTCCTCGCCGTGGCCCAGAGCCTGAGTTTCGCCGCCGCCTGCGAGCGTCTGCACCTGTCCCAGTCAGCGCTGAGCCTGACCATCAAGGGCCTGGAAGAGGGCCTGGGCGGGCGGTTGTTCAGCCGCAATACGCGCAATGTGGCGCTGACCCCGGAAGGCGAATCGTTGCTGCCACTGGCCCGCCGACTGATGGCCGATTGGGATAACGCTGAGGATGAGCTGCGCCAGCGCTTCACCTTGCAGCGCGGGCGCGTCACGGTGGCGGCGATGCCGTCGTTCGCGGGCAACTTGTTGCCGCCGATCTTGAAGATATTCCGCGCGCGTTACCCGCAGGTGAACGTGACGGTGCACGACTTGATCAACGAACAGGTCTTGGAGATGGTGCGCGATCGCCAGGTGGAGCTGGGTGTGGCGTTCGAACCGTCTGAAGGCTCGTCGCTGGCCTTTACCCCTTTGTATCTGGATCGCTTCATTGCGGTCGTGTCGGCTGATTCACCCTTGGCGCAATGCGACGAGATCGGCTGGGAGACTTTATTGGAATACCCCTTTATCACCTTGCAACGGCCTTCCACGGTACGGGTGATGCTGGAGGAGCATTTGGGTGCGCTACGGATGAAACTGCCGGTCGCACTGGAAAGCCATCAATTGGCGACTGTGGGCAAAATGGTAGCCAGTGGCTTGGGCGTCAGCGCTGTGCCGGCATTGTGTGCCAGACAGATGGAGGAGGCGGGTGCGCATTGTATTACCTTGCGTGATCCGGTGATCGAGCGGCCGATTGGTGTGCTGACCAAGCCGGGGCATGAGTTGTCGGCGGCGGCGCAAGCCTTGTTCGATATTTTTCGCGATGAGGCGGGCAAGGGCCGGTTTCCAACGTTTTGACCCGCAGCACAAACAAGTGTGGGAGATGGCTTGCCTGTTATAACGGTTTAACAGTCAACACTGTCGTTGAGCGTTAAACAGCTATCGCAGGCAAGCCAGCTCCCACATTGAACACGTTGATTCTAGTAGTAGCGATCAATCACTTTTACTTGCGAGCTGTCTTTGAAAGACTCCCAAGCGTTATTAAGTGTGTCGAATACTTGTTCGATAAAGTTGCGATCGGCAGCGGCCTTCTTGCCGACATAACCCTGGCCGCGGCGGTACATCTTCAGGCGCGCCGCCAACTCACGGTTATTACGGTCGAACTCGGCTTCTTCAGTGTGGGGCGCCAGGCAGTCGATCTTGACTTCGCCCGATTTGCCAATCCACAGGATATGGTCGTCGAGTGTGTCTTTCTGCGCTGCGAACATCTCAGCCAATTCATCGATAGTTGGTTGGTTGTTCAGATTCATGTGTAAGCCCCTTGACCAGTTGGCGATCTATCAGTTGGTTCCGTTAAAACTGCTTAGTTGTCTCCGGCTTCAATAACCGGGCGTTAGTAACTGGCTGCCGAATACGGGCAGAGTCTTGAACCTGATGCTTGTAGTCTTACTGATGAACTGCTACGCAATGCTTTCATAACGAAGACAAGGAGCATTCGAGCTTCTTGTACCGTGCTCTTACGAGTCGGTCAGCTTCATCAATCTGCCTTGTGGGCAGTGCACATCCGGAAAAAACAGCTCGGCGGTCAGACGAGCTCTTTCAAAACGCGTGTTACCAACGCTCCCGATCCGGGAGACGCCTTGATCATGCAAGGACAAAAAGGTTACGTCAACGGTTATGTAGTGATTATTTTCGATCACTACATAATTCGTCGTGGGCACGGGGAGATACGGCAGAGGCGTGACTTGAGCGTCATTTTTTGCGCTGGACGGTCGCTACGGTGGAGGAGGGGGCTATTGCAGGCGGTTCGCCAGCAAGGGCAGCAGTTGTTCGCATGAGGTTTCGATCTTTACCTGCAACAGCTCGTCGCCCCGGGTCTTGCCCAGGTTGATGGCGATCACCGGTTTGCCTTGCTCGACCATCGCCTTGCACAAGCGAAATGCCGAATACGCCATCAGCGAAGAGCCCACCACCAGCAACCCCTCGGACTGTTCCACTGCCGCCATTGCCTTGGCGGCAGTGGGCGGGGCGACGTTCTCACCGAAAAACACCACGTCGGGTTTCAATCGTTCACCCTGGCAATATGGACACCGGGGTACCTCAAAGCGCGCTTCAAAGGCCGGGTCGAGCAGCGTGTCTCCGTCAGGCGCCTGCACAGCATCGACGCCCGTCAGGTAGGGGTTCTGGGTTTCCATCAGCTGTTGGATCGCATCGCGCTGGCTGCGCTGCTGGCAGTCCAGGCACAGCACGCGGTGCAGGCTACCGTGCAGTTCGATCACACCTTGGCTGCCGGCCTGGTCATGTAGGGTGTCGACGTTTTGTGTGATCAACCCGGTGATGTGCTGGCGTTGTTGCAAGATGGCCAACGCTCGGTGCGCTGCATTCGGTTGTGCGACGCGTACGCGCGGCCAGCCCAGCATGGCGCGCGCCCAGTAACGTCGCCGCGCCTGCGGGGTGGCCAGGAATTCCTGGTACATCATTGGTGCCTTGCCTCGGCGCACGCCTTCGCTGTCCCGGTAGTCCGGAATGCCCGAGGACGTGCTGATGCCTGCACCGGTCAATACCAGAAAACGTCGATCAGTCATGGCCCGGTACAGGGTGTCGAGGTGGTCTTGCTGATGCGCCAGGGAATCGAGCATGGTTTCTCCTATTCGCCGCGGATGTACTGCTCCAACTGCTTGATCAGGTCAGCCTGCTCGGCGATGGCCTCCTTGACCAAGTCACCGATGGACAGCAGGCCCAGCAGTTTGCCGTCTTCGACCACAGGCAGGTGGCGCAAGTGACTGTCGGTCATGATGTTCATGCATTCTTCGACGCGCTTATGGGTGTCCACGGTGATCACCGGCGCGCTCATCACCTCATGCACCTTAGTGGTCACCGATGACAGGCCCTTGAGCATGATTTTGCGCGCGTAGTCACGCTCGCTGATGATGCCCACCACTTTGTTGTCTTGGACGACCGGCAATGCCCCCACGTTTTTTTCCGACATCCGCACCAGTGCTTCAAACACGGTGTGATCCCATTGGATGGTGTGGACGTCCTGGTTTTTCTGGTCTTTGGCTTTGAGCAACTGTGCAACGGTCTTCATGGCGGCCACTCCGGTGTTGTTGTAGGAAATCAGTGGAACCCCTACAGAATCCTAGACAGCCCGCGCCGTAGCAAGGACCAATGCGGCGTCAAACCTGTCGAAAAACGTCATTAACCGGTTTTTTTTGGTGTTTATCCGCTATTTACCGGTTTTTTTGCCCGTTTAGGGCTCGCTGTCGTCTTGCGAGGGGCTGCCTTGCGCTTCTTTTTCCACGGTGCCGCCCCTCGTCCTGCCGGGCTCGCGGGGCCAGTGATGGTCATGCGCATGCCATTGCAACGTGCCACCTGCTTGCTCATCCAGGCTGCCTGTTTGGCGACGAATTCCTCCAGACTCATTTCACCGCTTTGCACCATGTCCAGCGCCTGCTCCCAGATGGCAGTGGTGCCGGGATCGGCGATGGCGCGGGGCACCGCGTCGATCAGGCTGAATGCCGCCGGTGTGGCGGCCAGCGCCTTGCCATTCTTGCTCAGATAACCGCGGTCGAGCAGCCCCTGGATAATGCCCGCGCGGGTGGCTTCGGTGCCGATGCCGGTGGTGTCCTTGAGCTTCTGCTTGAGCAACGGGTCTTCCACCAGTTTGGCCACGTTTTTCATCGCTTTGATCAGGTCGCCTTCGGTAAAGGGTTTGGGTGGCTGGGTCCACAGGTCCTTGAGCGTGACCTTGGCTACTGCGTAATCCTGGCCCTGCACCAGCGCCGGTAGGGCCTGGGGCGCTGGCGCTTCGCGGCCCTTGGTGGGGGCGAGTGCTTCGGGCAGGGCGCGTTTCCAGCCCGGCTCGATCACCACTTTGCCCACCGCGCGCAGGGCAAAACCGGCGCATTCGAAATCTGCCTGAGTGCGATCGTATTCGTGGTTGGGCAGGAACTGCGCTAGGTAGCGCGCGCGAATCAAGGTGTACACCGCGCGGTGCTTGCCGCTGAGCTGGCCCACGTCCTTGCCGGCCCCGGTAGGAATGATGCCGTGGTGGGCGCTGACTTTGGCATCGTTCCACGCCCGCGAGCGCCGCTGGGGATCGATATGCGGCATCAGCTCACTGACCGCCGGGTCGGCACGCCCCAGCGCGGCGAGAATCTTCGCTGCCTCGCTGTGCTGGCTCAGCGGCAAGTAGCCGCAATCGCTGCGCGGGTAGGTGATGACCTTGTGGGTTTCGTAGAGGGATTGGGCGATATCCAGGGTTTCCTGAGCGCCCAGGCCGAGTTTCTTCGAGCAGATTTCCTGCAGGGTGCCGAGGTCGAAGGGCAGGGGCGCCACGTCGCGCATGCGTTCGGTGCGCAGCTTCACCAGGCGCGCGCTGGCGGCGTTGCCCATGGCAGCGGCAGCGGTCTGTGCCAACTGCGGGTTGAGGCAGCGACCCTGGTCATCACAGGCGTCCTCCGTGGCGCGCCATTGAGCGGTGAAGGTCATGTGCGCGTGGCGCAGGTCGACATCGATGGCCCAGTACGCCACCGGTACGAAATCGGCGATGCTGCGGTCGCGGTCCACCACCAGGCGCAAAGTGGGTGTTTGCACCCGGCCCACCGGTAATACACCCTGATAACCGGATTGACGCCCCAGCAAGGTAAACAGGCGACTCATGTTCATGCCGATCAGCCAGTCGGCGCGGGAGCGGCCCAGGGCCGAGTGGTACAGGCTGAAGGTGTAGGCGCCGGGCTTGAGCGCGGCCAGGGCCTTGCGAATCGAAGCGTCGTCCAGCGCCGACAACCACAATCGCTGGATCGGCCCCCGGTAGCGGCAATGTTCCACCAACTCGCGGGCGATCATCTCACCCTCGCGGTCGGCGTCGGTGGCGATCACCAGTTCCTGGGCTTCCCCCAGCAGGCGCTTGACCGCTTTGAACTGGCTGGCGGTCTTGGGTTTGACCAGCATCTTCCATTTTTCCGGCACGATCGGCAGATCGGCCAGCACCCAGCGTTTGTACTTGGCGTCGTAGGCATCGGGCGGGGCGGTTTCCAGCAGGTGGCCGATGCACCAGGTGACGGTGACCCCATTGCCCAACCAACAGCCGTCACCACGACGACTGGCGCCGAGCACCGCCGCAATGTCCTTGGCCTGGGAGGGTTTTTCGCAGAGGTACAGCCGCATGGTCAGCCCATTCGTTAAGCAATTGAATGGGGAGCAGGATGGGCAAAAGATGAGAATTGAGCAACTATTATCTGTATGGATATACAGCAAATTGTGTGAGCACTGGGAACAAATGTGGCAGGGGCAAGCTCCCTGCCACAGGAGATCTTCTGTGTTCAGACGATCGGGTCAGTTGTTATCGATATCCACATGCCGCGTTTCCTTGAGGCAAAACAACCCGACAATCAGGCTCACCCCTGTCACCATCACCGGGTACCACAGGCCGTAGAAGATATCGCCGGTGTACACCACCAGCGCAAACGATACGGTCGGCAGGAACCCGCCGAACCAGCCGTTACCGATGTGGTAGGGCAGGGACATCGAGGTATAGCGGATACGCGTCGGGAACAGTTCCACCATCAGCGCCGCCAGCGGGCCGTAGCACATGGCGGCGATCAGGATCAGCACCACGATTAGCACCACCACCATGACCTTGTTGACCTGCGCCACATCCGCCGAAGACGGGTAACCGGCCAGGGTCACGGCACCGCGCAACGCCGCTTCGTCAAAACCGTCGATTTTGACTTCGCCGACGCTCACCTGAACGGGGCTGCCGGCCGGCGCAGCAGCGCTGGTGTAGGGCAGGCCTTGTTTGACCAAGAAGGTTTTGACCTTGTCGCATGGGCTGTCAAACCGTGCCTTGCCCACCGGGTCGAATTGGAAGGTGCAGGTGGCCGGGTCGGCCAGCACGGTGATCGGTGCCTGGTGGCTGGCCTGATCCATCGCCGGGTTGGTGTAGTGCGCCAGGCCCTTGAAGATCGGGAAGTACAGGGCGGTGGCCAGCAGCAGGCCGAGCATCAGCACCGGTTTGCGTCCGATCTTGTCCGACAGCCAGCCGAACAGGATAAAGAACGGCGCGCCAATCACCACGCTGATAATCAGCAGCATATTGGCCAGGGCCGGGTCCATCCGCAGGAATTGGGTGAGGAAGAACAGCACGTAGAATTGCGCCGCGTAGAAGGTCACCGCTTGCCCGCCGTTGATGCTGAACAGCGCGATCAGCACCACCTTGAGGTTTTCCCACTTACCGAACGACTCACGGATCGGCGCCTTGCTGGCCTTGCCTTCTTCTTTCATTTTCAAGAAGGCCGGCGACTCGTGCAGGCTCATGCGGATCCAGGTGGAAATGCCCAGCAGCACGATGGAAAACAGGAACGGGATGCGCCAGCCCCACACTTCGAACTGGTCGCCGGTGAAGTAGCGGCACGCCAGCACCACCAACAGCGAGAGCAGCAGGCCGATGGTGGCGGTGGACTGGATCCAGCTGGTGTGGAACCCGCGTTTGCCGACTGGCGCATGCTCGGCGACGTAAGTGGCGGCGCCGCCGTATTCACCGCCCAGGGCCAGGCCCTGCAACATGCGCAGCACGATCAGGATGATCGGCGCGGCGATGCCGATGCTGGCGTAGGTCGGCAACAGACCGACGCAGAAGGTCGCTACGCCCATCAGGATGATGGTCACCAGGAAGGTGTACTTGCGCCCGATCATGTCGCCCAGACGGCCGAACACCAGCGCGCCGAACGGCCGCACCACAAAGCCGGCCGCGAAGGCCATCAAGGCAAAGATAAAGGCCGTGGTGTCGTTGACCCCGGCAAAGAACTGCTTGCTGATCACCGCCGCGAGGGCGCCGTAGAGGAAAAAGTCATACCACTCGAACACCGTCCCCAAGGACGAAGCGAAGATGACTTTCTTGGAATCGTTGCTGGTGCTCGTGTCTATCGCCGAGCCCAGGGTTTGAGCATGTTCTGACATCGGGTAACCCTCACAGTGATTATTTATTGTTGTTCCACTGTCGGCGCCGGGTGCGGCGCCGCTATTCAGATTGCGTGAACCAGTTCTTTCTCCGGTGCGAGGCTCCTTGTGTGCGGCGAAAGGATCAGCTGCGCGGCTTTTTCCGCGATCATCAGCGTGGGTGAACAGGTATTGCCGGACGTAATGCGCGGCATGATCGAGGCGTCGGCGATGCGCAGGCCGGGCACGCCGTGCACGCGTAGCTGGGCGTCGACCACTGCGTCCTTGTCGTGACCCATGCGGCAGGTGCCCACCGGATGGAAGATCGTCGTGCCGATGCGTGCGGCGGCTTCGTGCAGTTGTGCTTCGGTTTGCAGCGAATCGCCCGGCAAATATTCCACCGGCTTGAACTGGCTCAAGGCCGGCGCCGCGACGATGCGCCGGGTCAGGCGGATGGCATCGGCGGCTACGCGCAGGTCTTCGGGGTGGCTGAGGTAGTTGGGCTGGATCAGCGGCGCATCCGCCGGGTTGGCTGAGCGGATATCGACGCGGCCACGGCTCTGCGGGCGCAGATCGCAGACCGAGGCGGTGAACGCCGGGAAGCCATGCAACGGCTCGCCGAAACGCTCCAGGGACAGCGGCTGCACATGGTATTCGAGGTTGGCCGAGGCCTGCTCCGGCCCCGAGCGGGCAAATGCGCCGAGCTGGCTGGGTGCCATCGACAATGGGCCGCTGCGGTCGTACAGGTAGCGCAGGCCCATGCCCATCTTGCCCCACAGGGTGCCGGCGATCTGGTTGAGGGTGCGTGCGTTTTCCAGCTTGTAGATCAGACGTAGTTGCAGGTGATCCTGCAGGTTGCCGCCCACGCCGGGCAGTTCGTGCAGCACGTTGATACCGAGGGGTTTGAGCACGTTGGACGGGCCGATCCCCGAGCGTTGCAGGATGCCTGGCGAACCCACGGAACCGGCGCACAGGATGATTTCCTTGCGCGCTTTCCAACTCAGGGACTGACCGAGCCTGCGCCCGACCACTTCGCACGCGCGCCCGTTTTCCAGCAACACACGGTCGACTTCCACTTCGGTGAGCACGGTGAGGTTGGTGCGCTGACGGACCGGTTTGAGAAACGCCTTGGCCGCGTTCCAGCGCACGCCGGCCTTCTGATTGACCTGAAAGTAGCCGCAGCCTTCGTTATCGCCCTGATTGAAATCGCTGACCTTGGCGATGCCGCTTTGCGCCGCCGCTTCGCGGAAGGCATCCAGGATCGGCCACGACAGCCGTTGCTGCTCGACGCGCCACTCGCCGCTGTCATTGTGGAATTCCGAGCCGCCGGCAAAGTGGTTCTCGCTGTGCTTGAACAGCGGCAACACGTCGTTCCACGCCCAGCCGGCGTTGCCTTCGGCGGCCCAGCCATCGTAGTCACGGGCCTGGCCGCGCATGTAGATCATGCCGTTGATGGAGGAGCAACCGCCCAGCACTTTACCCCGTGGGTAACTCAACGCGCGGCCTTGCAGGCCAGGCTGGGCTTCGGTTTTGAAGCACCAGTCGGTGCGCGGGTTGCCGATGCAGAACAGGTAGCCGACGGGGATGTGGATCCAGGGGTAGTTGTCGCGGCCGCCGGCTTCTAGCAGCAGCACGCGGTGGGCGGGGTTGGCGGACAGTCGATTGGCCAGCAGGCAACCTGCGGGGCCGGCGCCTACTACTACGTAATCGTATTCAGCAGCTGCATTGGGCATCTGAGGTCTCGCTTGTTTTTCTTATTGGCCCCATCCTAGTTGTTAGTTTTCGTCTTAAAAATGTTAGTTTTTACCCAGCTGCTGTGCGTTTTTGAACAGTGCTGTAGCGGCCCACGCATTGGAGGCGACATGTTCGATTGGAATGACTTGCGGTTTTTTCTTGAGTTGCAACGCAGCGGTCGTTTGCTCACCGCCGCGCAGCGCCTGAAAACCACCCACGCTACGGTGGCGCGGCATATCGAGGCCATCGAAAAGAGCCTGGGCACCGCGCTATTCGTGCAGCATGCCCACGGTTACGAGCTGACCCCCTCTGGCGAGGCCCTGCTCAAACATGCCGAAGCCATGGAAAACGTGGCGCTGCTGGCCGAAGACGAACTCACCCACACCGCCGCGCCGCTGGGCAAGATCCGCCTCGGTGTGGCCGAAGGTCTGGGGGTGATGTTTCTGGCCGGACGCATGGGCGGCCTGTTCGAACGTTATCCGGGGCTGGAAGTGGAACTGGTGGCCGTGCCGCGCTTCGTCAGCATCCTTAACCGCGAAGCGGAAATCAGCATCCACCTCGAACGCCCCAGTGTCGACCAACTCGTCACCCGCAAACTCACGGACTACCGCCTCTCCCTTTACGCCAGCCGCGCCTACCTGGATCGCAACCCGCCGATTGAAAAACGTGAAGATCTCGTGACCCATGCCTGGATTGATTATGTTGACGACCTGCTGTTCAGCCAGGAGCTGAAATTCCTCAGCAGTTTCTGTCGCAACCCTAAGGTGGTGTTCCACAGCACCAGCGTCATTGCTCAACACCAGGCGGCGCGCTCGGGGTTAGGGATTGCGGTATTGCCCTGCTTCATGGCCGCCAGCGACCCGGACCTGGTGGCGTTGCTGCCGGGGGAGGGCATCCAGCGCAGCTACTGGATCAGCTCGCGTCGGGAGTTGCACAAGTCCGTGCGGCTGCGAGTGTTGTGGGATTACGTGGTGGAGTTGTGCGCGCGGGAGCAGCCGCTGTTGCTTGGCGAGTCCGGCTGATGCCTCCACCCAGCAGTGTCTAGAGAGAGGGCCGCTCCGCGCCCCAGCGTGGGCGGTGCGACGATTCGACAAGCCCGCTCACACACAATAAGAATGTGTGCCGCAGCCCTGTAGTGAGCAGGCTTGCCCTGCGCCGGGCTGCGGAGCAGCCCCAAAACTGGCCAACCGTTTTTGCCTGACACACCGCGGTGTCGGGAGAGAGGGCCGCTTCGCGCCCCAGCGTGGGCGGTGCGAAGATTCGACAAGCCCGCTCACCAAAAAAGCTCACTGACCACAGCAGGGTTAAAGAAACCAGCGGTACTCACGCACACTTATCTCTTGTTGAAAGGCCAGATGATCCTGGCGTTTGTTTTCGCAATACACATCGACAAATTCCGCACCCAGCTTCTCGCGCACGCTGGGGTGCTGCTGCATGGTGCGTACGGCGTCGAGCATGTCCAGGGGGAAGTCGGTGCCGCTGGTGCGGTCCTCGTTCAAGGGCGCGATGGGCTCGCGCTGGGTGTCGAGGCCATGTTCCAGGCCGGCGAGGATCGCCGCGAGCACCAGGTACGGGTTGGCATCGGCGCTGGCCAGGCGGTGTTCGATGCGCAAGTTGCGCGGGTCGGAGTCGGGGATGCGCACGCACGCATCGCGGTCTTCGAAGCCCCAGCAGGCGCGGGTGGCGGCGTTGACAGTGCCGCCCAGGCGGCGGAAGGCATTGTGGTTGGGCGAGAAGATCGGCATGCAGTGAGGCAGCAACTCCAGGCACCCAGCCACGGCATGGCGTAGCGGTTGCTGCTGATGCGCCGCCAGCAAATTGTTGCCCGCGCCGTCATACAGGCTGACATGCACATGCATGCCGCTGCCAGGATGTTCCAGGTACGGCTTGGCCATGAAGCTGGCGCGATAGCCATGCTTGAGCGCCACGCCACGGGTGCTGCGGCAGAACAGCGCGGCCCAGTCGGCGGCGCGCAGGCCGTCGTCGAGGTGGCCGAAATTGATCTCGAACTGGCCGGGGCCGAGTTCAGCGGTAATCACCGTGATGTCGATGCCCTGGTCCTTGGCGGTCTGGGCCATATCGTCCAGGACTTCTGAGAAGCGCGACAGCCGCTCGATATGCAGGGTGGGCTGGTCGTCGGCGTCGTCGCTCAGCGGGTCGCGGGCAAATTGCGGCAGGCCGTGGTCGAGGGTTTTGTCGAACAGATAGAACTCCAATTCGAACGCCACCACCGGGTGGATGCCTTTGTGGTGCAGACGCTGCAGCACCTTGGCCAGCACTTCGCGGGGTTCGAATTCAATGGGGGCTTCGGTGCCATCGGAGGTGATCAGCATCTGGCCCAGAGGCTGCGATTCCCAACTCACCGGCTTGAGCGTGCCGGGTACCAGGCGTCGGTTAGCGTCCGGGTCGCCGTCGTTGAAGCAGTAGTCGCCTATCTTGAACAACCCGCCCTGCGTCCCCAGCAACACGGCATTCTGCGGCAGTTTCAAGGGGCTGCCGGCGGCGACTTTTTCGAGCATCTCGATCGGGTAGCGCTTGCCATAGAAATGCCCGGGAATGTCCAGGGCGATCAAGTCGACATAACGCACGTCCGGGTGGTGCTGGCGAAAGGTCCGTACTTCGGCCAGCAACGTGGAAGATTGGCTTTTCACGGGTGATGCTCCTAGTTGTAAACCCAGAGTACGCGGGCGGGCAGGTCGGTCAGGTTGGCGTAGCGGCAACGCGCAAAGCTGGGCAGGTGAAAGCTGTCGCCGGTGCCGAGGGTCACCACGTCGTTTTCACCGTCCACCCACAGCGTCAATTCGCCTTCCAGCACAAAACCGGCCTGTTCGGCGCGGTCGCTCATGCTCTGGTCACCGCTGTTGGCGCCCGGGGCAAGCAGGCTATCGAGCATCGAGAACGCGCCGTTCATGCTAGGGGAGACCAGGATGTCGGTGATGCCATTGGCGTAGTACACCGTGCGCCGCTCGTTGGGCCGGGTTACCCAGTCAATCGCCTTGGGCTTGGGCTGGCTGTAGAAGTAGGTGGTAGGCACATCGAGGGCGTGGCTGATGGCGGTCAAGTCCGCCACCGTCGGGCGCGACAAACCACGCTCGACCTGGGAGAGGAAGCCTACCGAGCGCTCGATCTTCTGTGCCAACTGGGCCAGGGTGAGCTTCTTGTGCTTGCGCAGGTCATGGATCAGGGCGGCGAGGGTGGCGAGTTCGTCTTGTGGCGTCATGAAATTTATTTCTTAAAATTTCATGAAAAATTACACGATTAATTTCATACGGGCAATGGGCAGGTCGGGCAGGTGTGCTTTCCCTTTGCTAAGGCCCGCTGAATGATTCCGCCCCGCTGCGGTCGGAACCTGGGTACGCATCATTCATTGAAGGAGCACCTATGCAGTCCAAAACCCTAGCCGCTTGCGTGTTGGTAGCCGCCAGCCTGTCCACCGTCAGCTTCGTGGCCCAGGCCGGTGATACGCCCCAGGAAACCGTGCAGCCTTCTACGATCAACACCCGTGATTTGAAAGAGGGCGATCGTGCCCCGGACATCTTGATGCGCAAAGAATCCGCCGTCACCGACTGGAAAAAACGCGGCCTCAAGCAGCCTGAGGAAGACAGCCAATGGGCACGCGTCGGTGATCGTTTTGTGCTGCTCAAGACCACCAACGGCACGATTCTGGAGATCACGCCGGTCAAAAAATAACTCGCCGGCAGCGCCTGCTTTTTTGCAGAAACCTGGGTTATGGTAGCCGACCGCAATGGTCGCGTTACCTTCCAGGAAAGAGAGCAGGATGCTTGCCACAATCAAACATTACCCCCGCACCGTAAACCTGTTGCTGTGTGCCACCTTGCTGCTGACCTTGGCCAAGGCGATCACCTTTCCCTACCTGGTCATCTACCTCACCAGCCATTTTTCCCTGGATATCAGCCAGGTCGGCCTGGTGATCGGCAGTTCGCTGATTGTTGGCTCGTTGCTCAGTGTGTACGGCGGCTTCCTGGTCGATCGCGTCAACAGTTATCGCTTGCTGCTGGGCCTGAGTGTGGCGTTCGTGCTGGGGTTTATCGGCACGGTGCTGGCGCAGGATATCTGGACGTTCTATACCTGCCTGATTTTGATCAACCTGGCCTACGCGGTGATCGACATTGCGGTGAAAGCCGGGTTTGCCAGCCTGCTGCCCGAAGAGGCACGCAGCGAAGTGTTTTCCATCAAATACACCCTGACCAATATCGGCTATGCCGTGGGGCCGTTTTTTGGCGCGATGGTGGCCAAGGTGGATATCAGCTTGCCGTTTATCCTGTCGGCCTTGTTGGGAGTGGGGTTCTTTCTGCTTTACGCACGTTGGGGTGACCGTGCCCTTACCACCGCCGAGGTTGCGCAGAAACCGGTGTCGTTCCTTGCGGTGGGCCGCGTGCTACTGCGCGACCGTCGACTGGTGTGCTTTACCCTCGGCGGTTTGCTCAGTGCCGTGGTATTCGGCCAGTTCACCGCCTACCTGTCGCAGTACCTGGTGACGACCACCACCGCGGAATACACCTACACCGTCATCAACGCGGTGCTCACCACTAACGCCGTGCTGGTGATCGCCTTGCAATACCTGATTGGCCGGCGCATTTCCCACCGTTACCT
The DNA here is from genome assembly GCF_016307435.1 of Pseudomonas sp. S4_EA_1b. Taxonomy (NCBI): domain Bacteria; kingdom Pseudomonadati; phylum Pseudomonadota; class Gammaproteobacteria; order Pseudomonadales; family Pseudomonadaceae; genus Pseudomonas; species Pseudomonas sp. S4_EA_1b. The sequence continues at coordinate 20,154 of NZ_JAEILC010000002.1, forward strand.
GAGCCAGTGGCTGATCGCGGGCTTGAGCATGTTTATGCTGGGGTTGATCGGGTTCGGGTTGTCCACCAGCGTGTTGGGGTGGGTGCTGGCGATGGCGGTGTTCACGGTGGGGGAGATTATCGTGTTTCCGGCCGAGTACATGTTTATCGACCGAATCGCCCCGGACCACCTGCGGGGCATGTATTACGGGGCGCAGAATCTGTCCAACCTCGGCGCTGCGCTGGGGCCGGTGCTATGTGGGTTGGTACTGGCCAGTCTACCGGCCCATTACATGTTCTACATGCTGGGCGCGTTTATCGTCGGGGGCGGGGTGTTTTACTTTATCGGTGCGTCGATAAAGGCAAGTCATCCAGCGTGAGCTTGCCCACGTTATTGCTTTGCAGCTCGTAGCGCAGTTCTTCGACCATTTTTGCCACTTCTTGCGGGGTATGCAGCCGGTTGGTGCTGATCCCTGTGACCACCAGATCCACCCGGCCGGTTTCAGCGTCGTAGACCTTCAGGGTCAAGGACGCATCCCGGCACAGGGTGAATTCGCAGGTCAGTGGCGATAGGCCTTCTTCGATGCAGTTTCGCAGTTGAGCGAGGGTGAACATGCGGTTTCCTTCAAAGCATGAAAAAGCGACGGCACAAGGTCAAAGCTCCCTGTACCCACCGGCTGAAGGTTAGGGATTGCAGACCCAGGCCATAAGTCGAATTCGCACTAGTGGCACTGGTGCATTTGCACTGTCAGCGTCTATTTTTCACCCTCAAGTCCCCTGCAAACAGCCCGCGTTCCCGCGCCCACACGATCGCCGCACTACGGCTGTGTACCCCCAGCTTGGAGTAAACCGTGGCCACATGGTTACGCACAGTGTTGGGAGCCAGTTTCAGTCGTGAGGCGATCTCCTTGTCCGCCAGACCTTCGCAGATCAACCCCAGCACATCGCGCTCGCGGGCGGTGAGGTCGGTGAAGCTCACATTCGGCAAATTGGGACTGTTAACGCTTTTGGCGTTGGCCAGTTTTTCGATCAGCGTCTGGCTGAACCATGAAGCGTCTTGCATTACCTCTTCGATGGCCGCTACCAGCTCCAGCTCTGAGCGCTTGCGCTCGGTGATATTCATCATGACCAACAGATAGCAGGGCATGTCCTGGATCACTACCGTGTCGGCCGAGACCACACAGTCGATCACTTCGTTACCTTTCTTGCGCACCTTGAGGTCTTGGCCGTCGAGATTGCCGGCCTTCTCGAGAGTGGCGAACAACTGCTCGCTCGCCGCGTTGCCGTCGATAAACCCGATTTCTTCGATGGATTTGCCGATCAGCTCTTCGCTGATGTAACCGGTAATGCTCATGAACGCTTCGTTGACGTCCACCACATGGCGATTGTCGGCGTTGCACACCAGGGTGGGCACGGGCGTCAGGCGGAACGACTTGGCGAAGCGTTCCTCACTCTGGCGCAGGGCGATTTCCGCTTTGCGCCGCGGTTCCAGATCCATGAAAGAAAACAGCATGCAATCTTCTTCGTTCATGTCCAGCGGTTGACCGGCAACGATCACCAGTTTGCTGCCGCCTTTGGGTAGTTTCAGTTCCGCTTCCATCTGTGGGATGGTGGCGCCTTCGCTCAGGCGCTGGATGGCCAGGTCCTTGCGCTCGGCCTGTTCCAGCACGTCCAGCTCGTACACCGAGCGACCGATCACCTGATCGCGGCTGTAGCCGGTCATCTCCAGGAAACCCTGGTTGACCTTGATGTAGCGCAGGTCGCTCAAGCGGCAGATCACCGCCGGCGCGGGGTTGGCGTTGAAGGTTTTTTCGAAGCGCTGCTCGGCGCTGGCCCATTGGGTGGCGTTGCTGAGGATCAGCACCAGCAATTCAGGTTCACCTCGTGAGTCGGTGATCACCAGGCTGCGCAGGCGGTGCACCCAGGTTTTGTCCGGAGTGGCCGTGGGCGTGACCTCCACGATCACATCGCTGAATTCGTCACCGGCCGCCGCGCGAGCCAGCGGGTAGCTGTCGTCCTGCAACGGATGGTTATTGCGATAGCGCAGCGAAAAACGCTCGGCGTACTGCTGCCCATTGGCGCCCAACCCCATCACGTCACCGACGCCATGCATGGTCAGCGCCGCTTCGTTGGCCCACAGGATGGTCTGGTCGACTTCGGCCAGAATCACACCGTCGGACAAGCCGGAGATGATTTGCTGCAATTGGCGGCGGTTGGTTTCTTTGGCAAGGACGTCCTGGCTCATGCTGTCTCCCGAAAAAAGCACATGAAAATTCCGACAGCCTTGGCTCGTGATAGTGCAAACAAAATGCAGGAGTGGTAGGTAAGAATGCACTCGAACGGGTGGTGCATTTGGCCTATTAGGGTTCAAGAGATGTGGTTAGGGGCGGGCCCTAACCACACACCTCAGTTTGCCAGCCAGCCGACGATCGGCACGATCATCAGCGTGCTCAACGCCATTGAGATCACGTTGCCGATATAAGGATGGAAATGCGCGGGTAGCCTCGACGCAATCGCAAAGGCCAACGGTGGTGCGACCAGAGCACCGAGCAATGCGCTGGCGCCCATCACGGTCAAACTCCCGCCATGGGTCAACACCGCCGCCGGAACGACCGACACCAACGGAACATAGGTGGGGTACCAGCCGTGCCGTATCCATTGCCGACGCCATATCACCACGCCCGCTGCCGATGTCATTGCCTGTGCGCCGATCATGGACAGGAGCAGGCCAGAGCCATATGCCGGGCTCATGGGGTTGAGCGCATAAGCGAGCAGAACCCCCGCCAGCAGACCGAGACTGGCCAGCTCATTGCCGAAAAACGGCGCTTCGGAAAAGTCAGCCAGCACTCGGCGCAGGCTCCAGACAACACCATGGTCAGCCGGTGCAACCGGAGCGGGCTTCTCGGGAGCGATGTAGTCCGAACGCACCAGCGAGGGCACTTTATGACACAGCGTAAAGGCGATCACGCTTCCAACGGCCATGCCCAATACGTTGCCGACCACGGCGGGCAAGCCCAGCGGGACGCACACCAGGTTGACGATCAGCAAGCACATGGGCGTGACCAGCAAGGCACCCAGTACCGCGCCGTTGAGGGTGACCTTCCAGCCGCCGCCAAACATCAGCACCATCGCCGCCGGCAATGAAACGAACGCCGCGAAGGTAGGCTGCCAGGTGTCCGCCGTGACACTCCAGCCCCACAGCAGATTGCTCAGCAACAAGCCGATCAACGAACTGGTCACCAACCAGGGCCACAAGCCGGTGCCATAACAGATGGAAAAACCTTGCCAGGCTTTGCCCTGCCGACTCGCCCACCAGGCCAGATAAGCACCACTCAACAGACCCAGGGATGCCAGCTCATGCTTGTAGAAGGCGACCTCGCTGATGTCGCCTGTTACCCAACGCAACCAGGCCGCCGGATCCGGCAAGGCCGTGACCATGTCGCGATAACCCGGCCATGAGCCTTGGTGAGTGGAGACCACATAGAGCATCACTAAGATCGCGATGGCTCCCAGGGCCAGGACGGTCAAATCCAAGCGTGAGCGCGAGGGTATTTTCTTGGTCAGTAAAGGCTCCATAAATCGCCCTCCGCTCAACGAGGCAGGGCGGGGTGGTGAGAGTAGCCGAGCATCTGATCGTACAAATCATGGCGGCGGTCTCTGTGCAGGTCATTGAGGCTGTTCCAGATCGGCGCGCTGCGAGCACTGGTGACGTCGATGTCGGCAAACAGGATTTCCTGGCGATTGGCCGAGGCCACTTCACCGATCGGCCAGCCATTGGTGCCGGCGATCAACGAGCATCCGAGGTAGCGCGCATCCCGCTCTTGGCCGATGCGGCTGGCGGCGGCGATAAACACGTTATTCACGTGGGCGGCGGTCATCGTCAGATACGACGCCATGCACTTCCCGGCTTCATCGAACAGCGGCGGTGGCGTCCACACCCAGTTGTTCACGCTGCAAATAATATCGGCGCCTTGCTGGCTGAGGATGCGCGGCACCTCCGGGAACCAGATGTCCCAGCAGATCAACAGGCCGATGCGGCCTATTGGTGTTTCAAACACCGGGAATCCAGTATTGCCCGGTGTGAACCAGAGCTTCTCCAGGTTCCATAGATGGGCTTTGCGGTACTTCCCGATAAAGCCTTCGGGCCCCAGCAACACCGCAGTGTTGAACAGCTGCCCATGCTCAATCTCGTTTAGACCGGCCACCAGGTACACCTGATGCTTGCAGGCAAAATCCGTCCATTCCCTTACGCTCTGGCCATTCGGCACGGCCTCTGCGTGATCGAAGGCATCCTGACGGCTGCTGAAGAAATATCCGCAATTGGCCAGTTCCGGCAGCACGATCAGATTCGCGCCACCGTTTGCCGCTTCGGCAGCGAGGGAAAGGCTTTGACGCAGGTTATCGCTTCGATTGGCGACTCCCACCTGTGGGTCGAACTGAATGACGGCAACGCGGGCGGGGCTTGTGGGTGTGCTCATGAGGTTGGCCTCTTATTGTTATGCAACCGGATTTGGTTGGGTGTTTATAAGAGGCGGGTTAATGTTTAAATGAAAGTCAGATGATTCCTTTTGTGTTGTAGTCGGTTTCCTTTAGAGGATTGCATGCGCTGTTTTGTACTCGGGGTAGTCTCGCATGCTAAATCCACCGTTGAAGCTCGCCTTGGTTCTGTTACAGATGTTAATTACTGTGTCGACGGCGCCCCTGAAACAAGGCTCCGTCCAACCTGAATCAACAGAAAAGGATTCGCCGCATAGATAAAGTCCAGAGATGGGCGAGAAGTCTCTGTTGTATTTCATTAAGCCTACGGCCTCGTGATAAGTTCCCGGACGATAAAGCTTTGCACAGCCTAAAGAATTTTTATCTTGCATCCATCGCTGAACAATTGCCTGGTCGCGCCCTATATAAGGG
>NZ_JAEILC010000020.1:0-32271 GCF_016307435.1 Pseudomonas sp. S4_EA_1b
GGGCAGCATGGGCGGGCGGGCTTTGTGGACAAGTACAGCGACGCACTCTAGCAAAACCGCTTGATCGGCGTCGAACTTGGCGGGGTCAGTGGCGAGACAGGTTCTGCAGAAAGTCAAAAGCCCGATCGGCGGATCGGGCTTTTTTCTGGGCCACCACAGGCTCAGCTCTGTGCTTGATGCATTTCTTCCAGGCGGTCGGCACCACCTTCGGCAACGGCATTGCGTTCCAGCAGACGATCAGCACCACCTTCGGCAACACCGTCAGTGTAGGTGCGTTTGTTGGCACGGTCGGAACCACCTTCGGCCACTGCGTTGCGCTCCATCAAACGATCCGCGCCGCCTTCGACCAAACCTTTTTCTTGCAGGCGATTAAAGCCGTTTTCAGCAACAGCGCCTTTGGCGTAGTCGCGGTTCTCTTCTTCTTGCGAACCGCTGCGTGCCACGGTTTGGCTCGACTGCACGGCTTGGGCTTTGTTCTGTGGGGTGGCTTGTTCGGCGGCTGGCAGGGCAAAGGCGCTCGAAGCCAGGACAGATAACAGGACGGTAGCGAGTACTTGGCGTTTCATGATCAGTTGCTCCTTGGGAGGGCGATAAAGTGGGTACGTGGCTAATGCTACTCTCGATAAGTCGATATAAAAGTTCATAAATACAATGGTAATAATCAACAGAATTGATTGTTCTCGCCGAGGGCTCTAGATCGCACCTCTCAAGCACGCGGTTTTGCACCGTGGTGGGTATTTTCGACACGCTGGCGGGTAACATTGGTGCGCCATCGATGGTGGAAACTGTCGATCCGGTCAGGAAAACCAGTTTTTTGCGCGACTTCTCGCCCTTAAAACGCGATCGGGTTAAACCCGTGGGCGGTTTGCCAGTCGTAGTCTTGTAAGCTGTTCTAAAGGCTGTCACCCAGCCGGTCGTATTCAGGAGTTCTGTGCAATGACGCGCACTCGTAAAGTCGTGGTTTGGAGCTGCGCCAGCTTCGTCGTGTTAATCGCTGCGGTAGTGCTGTTTCTAGTGTTTTTTGATTGGAACCGCATCAAACCGCCCCTCAATGCCAAAGTGTCCGAAGAGCTGCATCGCCCGTTTGCCATCAATGGCAACCTCGCCGTGAAGTGGCAGCGCGAGCCCGACGAAGGCGGCTGGCGCGCCTGGGTGCCGTGGCCCCATGTGATTGCCGAAGACCTGACCCTGGGCAACCCCGACTGGTCGAAAAAGCCGCAGATGGTCACCCTCAAAAAAGTGGAGCTGCGCATTTCGCCCCTGGCATTGTTGGCGCAACGGGTGGTTATCCCACGTATCGACCTCACTGAGCCGAGCGCCGAATTGCAGCGCCTGGCCGATGGCCGCGCCAACTGGACCTTCACGTTCGACCCTAAAGACCCCGACGCCGAGCCCTCCAATTGGGTGGTGGACATTGGCGCCATCGGGTTCGACAAAGGCCATGTGACGCTCGACGATCAAACCCTCAAAACCCGGCTCGACGTGATCATCGACCTGTTGGGCAAACCCATTCCCTTCGGCGAAATCGTCGGCGATGCCGATGCCAAAAAAGCCTTGGAAAAAGGCTCGGCCCCTCAGGACTACGTGTTCGCCCTCAAGGTCAAAGGCCAGTACCACGGCCAGAAGCTCGACGGTGCCGGCAAAATCGGCGGGCTGTTGGCTCTGCAGGACGCAAACAAACCGTTTCCACTGCAAGCTCAGGTCAAGATCGCCGACACCAGCATTGCCCTGGCCGGCACGCTGACCGACCCTCTTAACCTTGGCGCCCTCGACCTGCGCCTCAAGCTCGCCGGCACCAGCTTGAGCAACCTGTACCCGCTGACCGGCGTAACCTTGCCCGATTCACCGGCGTACGCCACCGACGGTCACCTGATCGCCAAGCTGCACGACGCCAGTGGTGCGTCGTTTCGCTACGAGAACTTCAACGGCAAGATCGGTAACAGTGATATCCACGGCGACCTGGCCTACGTCGCCAGCCAGCCAAGGCCCAAACTCAGCGGTACGCTGGTGTCCAACCAGTTGCTGATGACCGACCTCGCGCCCCTGATCGGCGCCGATTCCAATGCCAAGCAAAAGGCCCGTGGCGGCGACAGCAAGCAGCCGGCGACCAAGGTGCTGCCGGTGGAAGAGTTCCGCACCGAGCGCTGGCGCGACATGGACGCCGATGTGGAATTCACCGGTAAGCGCATCGTGCACAGCGCCGACTTGCCTTTCACCGACCTCTACACGCACCTGGTGCTCAACGATGGCGAACTGAGCCTGGAACCCCTGCGTTTCGGCGTGGCCGGCGGCAAGCTCGATGCGCAGATTCGCCTGAATGGCCGCACCACGCCCATGGAAGGTCGCGCCCGGCTCACCGCGCGCAACTTCAAACTCAAGCAACTGTTCCCCAGCTTCGAACCGATGAAAACCAGTTTCGGCGAACTCAACGGCGATGCGGATATTTCCGGGCGCGGCAACTCCGTCGCGGCGCTGCTGGGCACCTCTAACGGTGATCTGAAGATGCTGATCAACGACGGCGCCATCAGCCGTGGTCTGATGGAAATCGCCGGCCTCAACGTGGGCAATTACGTGGTGGGGCGCCTGTTCGGCGACAAGGAAGTAAAGATCAACTGCGCGGCGGCGGACTTCGGCGTCAAGAGCGGCCTGGCCACCACGCGGCTGTTCGTGTTCGACACCGAGAACGCGATCATCTATGTCGACGGCACGGCCAACATGGCCACAGAGCAGTTGGACCTGACCATCACCCCTGAGTCCAAAGGCTTTCGCCTGTTCTCCCTGCGCTCGCCGCTGTACGTCAACGGCCCATTTATCAAGCCCAACGCGGGCGTTAAAGCCATTCCCCTGGCCCTGCGCGGTGCAGGCATGGTGGCCCTCGGTGTGATCGCCGGCCCCGCCGCCGGCCTGCTCGCCCTAGTGGCCCCGAGCGGTGACGCGCCGAACCAGTGTGCGCCGTTGTTGCAGCAGATGAAGGAAGGCAAGGCGCCGAAGACGGTGAAGGGTTGACATGACGCACGTTGAATAAGTGGGAGCAGGCAGGCCCTCTCCCACACAAACAAAAGGGGAGCTGACTGATCAGCTCCCCTTTTGTTTGTGTCGCGGTTTACAGGCTTTCGAGAATATCCGCCATGTCGTCCGCGTGCTCTTCTTCCTGGGCCAGGATGTCTTCGAAGATGCGGCGGGTGGTCGGGTCTTTGTCGCCGATGTATTGGATGATCTCGCGATAGCTGTCTACGGCGATGCGCTCGGCCACCAGGTCTTCGTAGACCATTTCTTTGAGGGTGTTGCCCGCCACGTATTGCGCGTGGGAGTTCTTCGACAGCAGGTCGGGATTGAACTCAGGTTCACCGCCCAATTGCACGATGCGCTCGGCGAGTTTGTCGGCGTGTTCGGCTTCCTGGGTGGCGTGTTCGAGGAATTCCTGCGCGGCGACGGCGGCTTTGATGCCGCTGGCCATGAAGTAGTGGCGCTTGTAGCGCAGCACGCACACCAGTTCAGTGGCGAGGGAGGCGTTGAGCAGGCGAATGATTTCTTCGCGGTCAGCGTCATAGCCCTCGGTCACGGCACCGTTTTCGACGTTCTGGCGGGCGCGGCTGCGCAGGGTGGCAACGTCGGTCAAGTTTGCTTCAGTCATCTCAATCTCCTGGGGCTAATCCGGGTTACGCCACGCTCTGTCGGCGTGATCGCTCCAAGTTGTGAGTGCTGGGCGAGGCAAAAAGTTTTATCGGATTTGCCGCCGGCGTCATCAGCCGGACTTGCAGTTGGGCTAGGCTGCACGGCATCCAAGTATTTTCGAGGACGTTCGCTTCATGCCGCAGTCGTTAGCCACACGTTATCCGTTGGTACTGGTGCCCGGCATGCTGGGGTTCGTGCGTATTGGGCTGTTCCCCTATTGGTACGGCATCGTCCCGGCCCTGCGCGCGGGTGGGGCGCAAGTCTTCCCGGTGCAGGTGGCGCCGTTGGATTCCAACGAGGTGCGCGGCGAGCAATTGCTGGTGCAGATCGAGCGCATCCGCCGCGAGACCGGCGCAGAGAAGGTCAACCTGATCGGCCATAGCCAGGGCTCGCTCACCGCACGCTATGCAGCGGCCAAACGGCCGGAGTGGGTGGCGTCGGTGACGTCGGTGGCTGGGCCCAATCACGGCTCGGAACTGGCCGACTACTTCCACACCCATTACCCCATCGACAGCGTCAAGGGGCGGCTGGTGAGCGCGTTGTTGCACCTGGTGGCCTGGCTAATGGGCCTGCTGGAAACCGGCTATCGCGGCCCGCGCTTCAAGGCGGACTTGCAGGCGTCGCACCAGTCCCTGACCAGTGCCGGCGTGGCGCTGTTCAATCGCCAATACCCCCAGGGGCTGCCCGACACCTGGGGCGGCCAGGGCGCGGCGCAGGTCAACGGCGTGCGTTATTACTCATGGTCCGGCACCTTGCAGCCAGGCAAGACCGACCGCGGGCGCAACCTGTTCGATGGCACCCACCGCAGTTGCCGGCTGTTCGCCCGCAGTTTCGTACGGGAGAAAGGCCAGTGCGATGGCATGGTCGGGCGATACAGTTCGCACCTGGGGGTGGTGATTGGCGACGACTATGCGCTGGACCACTTCGACATCGTCAATCAGTCCCTAGGCCTGGTGGGCAAGGGCGCCGAGCCGATCCGCCTGTTTGTCGAGCACGCACGACGCTTGAAAGCGGCGGGGGTTTAAGCGGATCGACGCACCGGTGTGGTCCAGCGTTCCGACAGAACCACGCCGCCCAGGGTCAGCAACCCACCCACCAAGTGATACAACGCCAGTTCTTCCTTGAGCACCGCCGCCGCAATGAGTGCGGTGATCAACGGCAGCAGGTTGAAAAACAGCGTGGTGCGGCTCGGCCCGAGGGTTTTGACCGAATGCATCCACGCCAGCGGTGCGAGCATCGACGCCAGCACGCAGGCGTACAGCACCAACGGAATATTCCCCCAGCCCAGGCCGGCCTTTGCGGAGAACAGGTACAGCGGTAACAGCACCACCACCGCCACCAGTATCTGCAAATACAACAACACCAACGGCGGCAGGCGCAGCTGCCATTTTTTCAGCAGCGTGCTGTAGACCGCGTAGGCCAGGGTGGCCACCAGCATCATCGCGTCGCCCAGGTTGACCCCATGTTGCAGCAGGGCGCCGAGGCTGCCGGCCGACACCACCACCGCCACCCCGGCAAACGACAGCACCGCACCCGTGAGCGCGCCGAAGGTCAAGCGCTGGCCGAGGCTGATAATGGCGGCGGTCAACGCCATCAACGGCATCAGCGACAGAATGATGCCCATATTAGTGGCGCTGGTCAGCGACGCGGCGTAATACGCCAGGCTCTGGTACACCGCCATGCCTAGTACGCCGAGGATGCAGACCTTGCCCAGGTTGGGGCGGATGGTCGGCCAATGAGCGATCACCGGTTTGAGCATGAACGGGGTAAACAGCAGGGCCGCCAGCAGCCAGCGGTAGAAACCGATTTCGGCAGGGAAGATCGAACCCACGGCCAATTTGTTGACCACGGTGTTGCCGGCCCAGATAAAGATGGCCAGCAGGGGATAAGCGTATTGCATGACAGCGCCGCATGGATGAATGAGCGGGGATTATCCTCTCTCAGCGCCGGAAGGTGTAACAAGGATTGACTACACTCTGCACAGGCCGTGCCCTCCGCATGGTAACCGGGAGAAAACTCCATGAAGATGCTGCGTATTCCGTTGTTGATGATGGGCCTGCTGCTGTGTGCCCAGGGCTTTGCCGCCACCGCCCAGCAGACCAAGATGACCACCTGCAACGCCGAAGCCACCACCAAGACGCTCAAGGGCGATGAGCGCAAGGCGTTTATGAAAACCTGCCTGTCGGCCCCGGCCGCCAACGATGCCAAGACGCTGACGCCGCAGCAGCAGAAAATGAAGGATTGCAACGCGTCGGCGAAAACCAAGGCGCTGACCGGTGATGCGCGCAAGACCTTTATGAGTAGCTGCCTCAAGGGCAGTTGAGTAGGCGACTCCTCTTGGGGGAGGGCGGCTCATCGACTTGCCCCCGATAACGGTATATCAGTCAGCTCTTGCGTCACTGATGCACCGCAATCGGGGGCAAGCCCCTTCCCACGCTTGATCGCACTCGCTTGATTCTCTCAAGGCTGGCAGACTGCCCATCCTTTAACGCCGTTCGTTTTGAGGCTGTATGCCAACGTTTTCTCAGCGTCATATGTTGTTGCTGGCCAGCTACATCATTATTTTTGGCGGATTGCTGCTGGTATTGCCGCTCAAGTTGCTACCCAGCCTGCTGGCCGGTCTGTTGGTCTACGAACTGGTCAACATGCTCACCCCTCAACTGCAACGGCTGATCGAAGGCCGGCGCGCGCGCTGGCTGGCGGTGGCCTTGCTGGGCACCGTGATCGTCAGCGTGCTGACGCTGATCTTTGCCGGCGCTATCAGCTTCCTGCTCCACGAAGCGGAAAACCCTGGCGCTTCCCTCGACAAGTTCATGGGCGTGGTCGACCGTGCGCGCGGCCAACTGCCGCCCTTCCTCGACGCCTACCTGCCCGCCAGCGCCGCCGAGTTCCGCGTGGCCATCGGCGACTGGCTGAGCAAGCACCTGAGCGAACTGCAACTGGTGGGCAAAGACGCGGCGCACATGTTCGTCACCCTGCTGATCGGCATGGTGCTCGGCGCGATCATTGCCCTGCAACGCATTCCCGACCTGACCAAGCGCAAGCCCCTGGCCGCGGCGCTGTTCGACCGCCTGCACCTGCTGGTCCAGGCGTTTCGCAATATCGTCTTCGCGCAAATCAAAATCGCCGCCCTCAACACCGCCTTCACCGCGGTGTTCCTGGCCGTGGTGCTGCCGCTGTGCGGCATTCACCTGCCGCTGACCAAGACCCTGATTGTGCTGACCTTCTTGCTCGGCCTGTTGCCGGTGATTGGCAACCTGATGTCCAACACCCTGATCACCATCGTCGCGCTGTCGTTGTCGATTTGGGTCGCCGTGGCTGCGTTGGGCTATCTGATCGTGATCCACAAGGTCGAGTACTTCCTCAACGCCCGCATCGTGGGCGGGCAGATCAGTGCCAAGTCGTGGGAATTATTGTTGGCGATGCTGGTGTTCGAAGCGGCATTCGGTTTGCCGGGGGTGGTGGCGGGGCCGATTTACTATGCGTACCTCAAGAGTGAGTTGAAGCTGGGGGGGATGGTTTAAGGCTTGTTTTGCCTGGGCTGACGCCATCGGGGGGAAGCCCCCCCNNGGGGGCAAGCCCCCTCCCACCTTTGAATGCGTTCACAAATCAAAATGTGGGAGGGGGCTTGCCCCCGATAAACTCACCTCGGTATCCCAGGTGAAATTCAGCAGCCGTAGCGCTTACTCGCCTCAATCGCCAACCCACTGCCGATACTGCCGAAAATATTCCCTTCCACATGCCGCGCATTCGGCAACATCGCCGCGATGCTGTGGCGCAGTGCCGGGATGCCGCTGGAGCCGCCGGTGAAGAACACGGTGTCTACCTGCGCCACGCTGACCGAGGCATCGTTGAGCAGTTGAGTCACGCTGCCACGTACACGTTCGAGCAGCCCGTCGATGGCTGACTCGAACAAGCTGCGGCTCAGGTCCACGCTCAGGCCACGCTCGATGCGGTCGAGCGGCACATGGCGATTGTCGTCGTGGGTCAGCTGGATCTTGGTTTCTTCCACTTCCATCGCCAGCCAGTGCCCGGCGCGCTGTTCGATCAGCTTGAACAGGCGGTCGATGCCGCCGGTGTCTTCGATGTCGTAGCGCATGCTGCCCAGGGCCAACTGGGATTTTTGCGAGTACACCGAGTTGATGGTGTGCCAGGTCGCCAGGTTCATGTGGTGGCTGGTGGGCATGTAGGCGCCGCTCTTCATGCGGCTGCCGTAGCCGAACAGCGGCATCATGCCGGCCAACGAGAGTTGCTTGTCGAAGTCGGTTCCGCCGATGTGCACGCCGCCGGTGGCGAGGATGTCATCGTGGCGGTTGTCGTTGTGGCGACGCTCCGGTGACAGGCGCACCAGCGAGAAGTCGGACGTACCGCCGCCGATGTCGACGATCAGCACCAGCTCTTCCTTTTCGATGGTGGATTCGTAGTCGAACGCTGCGGCAATCGGTTCGTACTGGAACGAGATGTCTTTGAAACCGATCTTGCGGGCCACATCTACCAGTGTGTTTTCCGCTTCCTGGTCGGCCAGCGGGTCGTCATCCACAAAGAACACCGGGCGCCCCAGCACCACTTCTTCGAACTCGCGGCCGGCGTTGGCTTCGGCGCGGCTCTTGAGCTGGCCGATAAACAGCGCCAGCAGGTCGGTGAACGGCATCGCCGTGCCCAATACGCTGGTGTCGTGCTTGATCAGCTTGGAACCCAGCAGGCTCTTGAGCGAGCGCATCAGCCGGCCTTCGTAGTTTTCCAGGTATTCGTGCAGGGCCAGGCGACCGTAGACCGGGCGACGCTCCTCGAAGTTGAAGAACACCACCGACGGCAGGGTGATTTTGTCGTCCTCCAGCGCAATAAGCGTCTCCTCGCCGGGGCGGATCCAGCCGACGGTGGAGTTGGACGTGCCGAAATCGATGCCGCAGGCACGGGCTGGGGATGGGTTTTTCATGTCTATCGGGTTCCGGTCGAAAAACGGCCGCGCAGTGTATGCCAGTCGAGGGCCGATGCGTAGGCCGACTATCTGTTAAATCACGCTTGAAAGTCGCCGATTTGCCCCCACATCTGTTGCATACGGCTAGCGCCGATAACACTTTGACGCACCCCCAGGCCATAAGACTCAACAAGTGCAAAGCATCGCACCTTGTGCCCTGGGCTGTGCGATCCCGATGAGAGGATGGTGAACCGCCGATGGATTTCAAAGACTACTACAAGATTCTGGGTGTCGAGCCGACGGCCGATGACAAGGAAATCAAGACCGCCTATCGCAAGCTGGCTCGCAAATATCACCCCGATGTGAGCAAGGAAAAAGACGCCGAAGCCAAGTTCAAGGACGCGTCCGAAGCCTATGAAGCGCTCAAAAGCGCGGATAAGCGCGCCGAATACGACGAGCTGCGCAAGTATGGCCAGCATGGTCAGCCGTTCCAGGGGCCACCGGGCTGGCAGAGCCGTGGCGGCTTTGGTGGCGGCCAGGACGCGGGCGATTTTTCGGACTTCTTCAGTTCGATCTTCGGCTCCCGTGGCGACGCCTTTGGCGGCGGCCAGCGCCGCTCCGCAGCGCGCAAGGGCCAGGACGTGGAGATGCAACTCTCGGTATTCCTTGAGGAGACGCTGTCCACCGAGTCCAAGCAGATCAGCTTCCAGGTGCCGCAATACGACGCCTCGGGCCGGCATGTCAGCAACACCACCAAGAGCCTGAACGTGAAGATCCCCGCCGGCGTCACCGACGGCGAGCGTATCCGCCTCAAGGGGCAGGGTGCGCCCGGCGTGGCCGGAGGGCCCAATGGCGATCTGTACCTGATCATCAAGTTCGCGCCGCACCCCAAGTTCGAAGTGGACGGCGAAAACCTGATCACCCAGTTGCCGCTGGCACCGTGGGAATTGGCGTTGGGCGCGGAAGTCGCGGTGCCGACCTTGACCGGCAGGATCAACCTCAAAGTGCCGGCCGGCAGCCAGAACGGTCAGCGCATGCGCGTCAAGGGTCACGGCTTGATGAACAAGGCTGGGCAGCGCGGGTTCCTCTACGTGCAGCTCAAGGCAGTGATGCCTAAGCAGGCCGACGACGAAACCATCGCGCTGTGGCAGGCGCTGGCCAAGAAGGCCAACTTCAACCCGCGCGAAAACGTCTAAACCCGCCCCGGCGCGGGACCGTCAAAGCGAGCGCGGCAGCACCACGGTAAAGGTGGTGCCGTCCGCCTCGCTGGACGTCACTTCAATGCTGCCCCGATGGGCCAGCACCACTTCCTTGACGATAAACAAACCCAACCCCAGGCTGGTCGACGTGCTGCCCGGTTCCTCGTTGGCGCTGCGCACCAATGGGTCGAACACCGTGCCCAGGGCGGCTTCGGGGATCGGCGGGCCATAGTTGTGCATGCGCAATTCCACGCTGTCCGCCGTGCCTTTGAGCGTCAAGGTCACCGCCTGGCTGTGGGTGCCGTGCTGCAAGGCGTTGCCGATCAGGTTCTGCAGCAGTTGGTCGACGCGGCCACGGTCCCACTGGCCATGGGTGTCGCCGTGGATGATCAGCGCCGGGTTGCATTCCGGGCGACCTGCGCACGCCTCGTCGATGGCCTCGCGCGCGGCGTCCGCCAGGCTCATGGGTTTGGGGTCGATGGGCAGGCTGCTGCCCAAACGGCTGCGTACGAACTCCAGCAGGTCGCTGACCATCGCCCCCATGTGGCGCGCGCCGTTGCGGATATTGCCCAGCAGGCTCAACCCCTGGTTATCCAACTGGGCCTTGCGCAACAGCATCTCGCTCGACATGTTCACTGCCTGCAACGGCGCGCGCAGGTCGTGGCCGAGGATCGCCAGGAAGATGTCCCGCGAGCGCGCCACTTGTTCGGCGTAGGCTGCGGTGGACTCGGCCAGGGCTTCGTCGATGGCTTCATTGAAGCGGATCAGGTCTTGCAGGTCTGCCCGTTGCGGGGTTTGCACGCTGTCGACCCACAGCCGGATCACGCAGGCGCGCAAATGGCGGAACTCGGAGGTCATCTGCACCAGGTCAAAGCCCACGGTATGGCGCAGCTCGCCATGGCTGGCTGCGGCTTGATCCAGGCTGGGGGTTTTCTCCGGGCCTTCGCCCTTGGCCTTGGCGGCTTGTTCGCTGGCGCTTTGGCGGGTGTTCATGTCACGGGCGGCGGCCAGCAGGATCGAATGGGCGTGGTCGCGCAATTGTGTGCGGGTGAGGGTGTCGGCGGCGGGTGTCAGGGTCTGGGCGAACAGCTCCCATTCATCAACGATCTGCTCGGCGTGTAACACGATGAATTCGGATAAACGCATGGCCAGGTTTCCAGAACGATGAAAGCGCGTGGCGCATCGTAGCGCCATACGCGTGCTTCATTCACTGGCCCCGCAGGTCTGTGCCGATGAACGGTCAGAACAGGAAATAACGCTGCGCCATCGGCAGCACATCCGCTGGTTCGCACCAGAGCAATTGCCCGTCCGCCTTGACCTGATAGGTCTGCGGGTCCACGTCGATCTCCGGCAGGTAATCGTTGTGGACCAGGTCGGTTTTCTGCACATCACGGCAGCCCTTGACCACGCCGATGCGTTTCTTCAAACCCAGCGCTTCGGGCAGACCCTCGTCCAGCGCCGCCTGGCTGATAAACGTCAGGCTGGTGGCGTGCAATGAGCTGCCAAAGCTGGCGAACATCGGGCGGTAGTGCACCGGTTGCGGGGTCGGGATCGAAGCGTTGGCATCGCCCATCAGGCTGGAGGCAATCGCGCCGCCCTTGAGGATCAGCGTCGGTTTGATCCCGAAGAACGCTGGACGCCACAGCACCAGGTCGGCCCATTTGCCCACTTCGATGGAGCCCACCTCATGGCTGATGCCATGGGTGATCGCCGGGTTGATGGTGTACTTGGCGATGTAGCGTTTGGCGCGGAAATTGTCGTTGCCCGGACCGTCGCCGGGCAGGGCGCCGCGTTGCTTTTTCATTTTGTCGGCGGTTTGCCAGGTGCGCGTGATCACTTCGCCGACGCGGCCCATGGCCTGGCTGTCGGAGCTGATCATCGAGAACGCGCCGAGGTCGTGCAGGATGTCTTCGGCGGCGATGGTTTCGCGGCGGATGCGGCTTTCGGCGAAGGCCACGTCTTCGGCAATGCTGGGGTCCAGGTGATGGCAGACCATCAACATGTCCAGGTGCTCGTCGATGGTGTTGCGGGTGAACGGCCGCGTCGGGTTGGTGGAGCTGGGCAGTACATTGGGGAAGCCGCACGCCTTGATGATGTCCGGCGCGTGGCCGCCGCCGGCGCCCTCGGTGTGGTAGGTATGGATGGTGCGACCCTTGAGCGCGGCGAGGGTGGTTTCGACAAAACCGGACTCGTTGAGGGTGTCGCTGTGGATCGCCACTTGCACGTCGTAGTCGTCCGCCACCGTTAGGCAGTTGTCGATGCTCGCCGGGGTGGTGCCCCAGTCTTCATGCAGCTTCAAACCGATGGCACCGGCCTTGACCTGTTCGATCAATGGGCCCGGCAGGCTGGCGTTGCCCTTGCCGGTAAAACCGATGTTCATCGGGAACGAATCGCTGGCCTGCAGCATGCGCGCCAGGTGCCACGGCCCCGAGGTGCAGGTGGTGGCGTTGGTGCCGGTGGCCGGGCCGGTACCGCCGCCGATCATGGTGGTGACGCCGCTGGTCAGCGCTTCTTCGATCTGCTGCGGGCAAATGAAATGCACATGGGAGTCGATGCCGCCGGCGGTGAGGATCATGCCTTCGCCGGCGATCACTTCAGTGCTGGCGCCGACGGCCATGGTCACGCCGGGCTGGATATCCGGGTTACCGGCTTTGCCGATGGCGTGGATGCGCCCGTTCTTGAGGCCCACATCGGCCTTGACGATGCCCCAGTGGTCGATGATCAACGCATTGGTGATCAAGGTGTCGACCACCTCGGCGGCGAGCAACTGGCTCTGGCCCTGGCCATCGCGGATCACCTTGCCGCCACCGAATTTGACCTCTTCGCCGTACACGGTGAAGTCCCGTTCCACTTCGACGAACAGCTCGGTGTCGGCCAGTCGGACCTTGTCGCCGACGGTGGGGCCGTACATATCGGCGTAGGCTTGGCGGCTGATTTTCATGTGTGTGCCCTGAAATATTTGTGTTGAATGTGAAATCGTTATCGGGGGCAAGCCCCCTCCCACCTTTGGAATGCGTTCCCCTGTGGGAGGGGGCTTGCCCCCGATGAGGCCCTAAAGGTCGCCCATGATCCGCCCGGCAAACCCGAACACCCGCCGACCGCCGCTCAAATCCACCAGCTCGACCTCACGGCTCTGCCCCGGCTCGAACCGCACCGCCGTACCCGCCGGAATATTCAAACGCATGCCACGGCTGGCGGCGCGGTCAAAGGTCAGCGCGTCGTTGGTTTCGAAAAAGTGGTAATGCGAGCCCACCTGGATCGGCCGGTCGCCGCTGTTGGCCACGCTCAGGGTGACGGTACGGCGGCCGACGTTGAGTTCGATCTCGCCGGGCTGGATCTGAAATTCACCAGGAATCATGCAGGTTGCTCCAGGGTCTTGTAGTAGATGGCGGTCGGGCTGTAGCGCCCGTCCGGGCTTTGGCAGTAGTCGGGCAGTTCACCGATCTTGGTGTAGCGCAGCGACTGGTAGAAGGCTTCGGCCGGCGAGCCGGCTTCGGTGTCCAGGTACAGCAGGCCACGTCGGTGCTGGCGGGCGGCGAGTTCCAGGGTGTTCATCAATTGCTGGCCGAGGCCGTGGCGGCGGGCGCTGCTGTGCACCAGTAGCTTCTGGACTTCGGCGCGATTGCGGCCGTTGGCTTTCTGGCACAACGCCAACTGCACGCTGGCGATCACCTGCTCGTCGCGCACCACCACCCACAGCAACAGGCTGGCGTCTTGCAGGCTCGCCTGCACGCCGTTGAGGTAACTGCGCGCCTGGGCGTCATCGAAGTCGGCCATGAAACCTACCGACGCACCGTGACTGACCGCGTCCAACAGCAGTTCACTCAAGCCCTGGCTGTAATGGGCGAAACTTTCCGCATTGACGCGACGCATTTGCGCAGCACTCATCGATCTCACTCCTTGGGCGGTTCGGCGCCGGGGTTCAGGGCCAGTTGCATAAAGGTCAGGTCCAGCCAGCGGCCGAACTTGATGCCCACTTGCGGCATTTGCCCGGTGGTGACGAAGCCCAGGCGCTCGTGCAGGCGGATCGAGGCCTGATTGCCACTTTCGATGGCGGCGACCATCACGTATTTGCCGGCGCTGCGCGCTCGTTCGATCAGCACTTGCATCAAGCGTGGGCCAAGGCCCTTGCCGCGTTGGTCGTTGCGCACGTACACCGAGTGCTCGACGCTGTAGCGAAAACCTTCGAATGGTCGCCAGTCGCCGAACGAGGAATAGCCCGTCACCTCGTCGTTTTCCACCGCCACCAGGATCGGGTAACCCTGGGCCTGGCGCGCGTTGAACCACGCCAGGCGGTTGGCCAGGTCCACCGGTTGTTCGTTCCAGATCGCCGTGGTGTTGCGCACCGCGTCGTTGTAGATATCGCGAATGGCGGGAAGGTCCTTTTCAGTTGCATCACGAATCATGAGCGTGCCTCAGGCAATCGGTTGATGAACGGTGACCAGCTTGGTGCCGTCCGGAAAAGTGGCTTCCACCTGGATATCCGGGATCATCTCCGGGATGCCTTCCATCACTTGTTCACGGCTCAGTAGGGTGGTGCCGTAGTGCATCAGGTCGGCCACCGTGCGGCCATCGCGGGCGCCTTCCATCAAGGCGGCGGAGATGTAGGCGATGGTTTCCGGGTAATTGAGCTTCACCCCACGCGCCAGGCGGCGCTCGGCAACTAAGCCGGCGGTGAAGATCAGCAGTTTGTCTTTTTCCCGTGGGGTCAGGTCCATGGTTCAGTCCGTCGTGAAATACATTCGTAAATACAGTGAAGATTAAGTGTGGGAGGGGGCTTGCCCCCGATAGCAGTGGATCAGTGAAAAATGCTCTGCTTGACACGCCACTATCGGGAGCAAGCCCCCTCCCACATTTTTGATCTTCATGTGCTCCAGATTCTCGGTGATACCGCTTCTCGGCCCAATATGGCCGGGCGCAACAGCCGCCACAAATCAATCAACCATCCCCGCGCCAGCAGCGCCTCGCTGGCCAGGCAGCGGGCCACCAGCAAGCCGGGCAATTGGGTCAGGTCGCCGCGCACGGTGTGGGGCAGCGCGCGGCAACGTTCCAATAACTCAGGGTCGATATCGCCCGTCACCAGCAACGTGGCGAACACCGGTTGCCCGTCCAGGCCGATAGGCGAATCCAGCAGCCCGTCGCCGCCGACGATGCGTTGGCGTTCATGCCAGAGCGACTTTCCGTCGCGGCGGATATCCAGGTGCGATTGAAAGTGTCCCAGGTCGAAGCGTTCGTCACTGGCCGGGCGGCCCAGCGCAACCACGTCCCAATAGAACAGCCGGGCATCGCCGTGCAGGTCGATGCGCGTGGTGAGTTCGGCTTGGGCCGCACTGAACACGATGGTCTCCTGGGGCAGCCACTCCAGCGTGGCGCCGGCCTCCACCGTCAGGTCCAGTTGCTGAAACGCCGGGCCGCTGGCGCGGTACCACTTGGCCGCGCCAGGGCTGGTCAGTTGTGCCCAGGCGCCCTCGGCGACGTGGGCGCTGATGTCCAGGCGGTCGCCGCCGGCGATGCCGCCCGGTGGATGCACAATGATGTGCTGGCACACCTCGGGGCCTTCGGCATACAGATGCTTTTGCACGCGCAGCGGGCCGACGTGGCGGCGCATCACCGGGCGCGTGGTGTCGCCGAAGCGCGCATAGCCGAGCTCCAGCGCGGCGTGCCAGCTGGGGGTGAACAGGGCAGGGGAAACGGGCAGGTTCATAACGGCGTGCTTTTCATGAGGTCGCAACAGATTAGATGGTTACCAGGCCGCGTACACCTTCGCTTTCCATATTTTCACCACGGCCTTGCTGGACGATTTCCCCACGTGACATCACCAGGTACTGGTCGGCCAATTCGGCGGCAAAGTCGTAGAACTGCTCCACCAGCAGGATCGCCATATCGCCCCGGGCCGCGAGTTTTTTGATCACCGCGCCGATCTCCTTGATCACCGACGGCTGTATGCCCTCGGTGGGTTCGTCGAGGATCAACAGGCGCGGGCGACTGGCCAGGGCGCGGCCGATTGCCAATTGCTGCTGCTGACCGCCGGACAAGTCACCGCCACGACGATGCTTCATTTGCAGCAACACTGGGAACAGTTCGTAGATAAACGCAGGCACCTCCTTGGCTTCGGCACCGGGGAATCGCGACAGGCCCATCAGCAGGTTTTCTTCCACCGTTAGCCGCCCGAAAATCTCCCGGCCCTGAGGCACATAGGCGATCCCGGCGTGTACGCGCTGATGGGGCTTGAACCCGGTGATCGGCTTGCCCTCCCAATTCACTGCGCCTTCTTTGGCCGGCAGCAACCCCATCAGGCATTTGAGCAGGGTGGTCTTGCCCACGCCGTTACGGCCGAGCAGGCAGGTCACTTCGCCGATCTTCACGTCAAACGTAAGCCCGCGCAGGATGTGGCTACCGCCGTAATACTGGTGCAGTTTGTCGACTTGCAGCATGTTCAGTTCTCCTTAGCGACCGAGGTACACCTCGATCACCCGCTCATTTTCCTGCACCTGCTCCAGCGATCCTTCGGCCAGCACGCTGCCCTGGTGCAACACCGTCACGTGGTCGGCAATCGCGCCGACAAAGCCCATGTCGTGTTCCACCACCATCAGCGAATGCTTGCCCGCCAGGCCCTTGAACAGTTCGGCGGTGAATTCGGTTTCGGCGTCGGTCATGCCGGCCACCGGTTCGTCCAGCAACAGCAACTGCGGGTCTTGCATCAACAGCATGCCGATTTCCAGGAATTGCTTTTGGCCGTGGGACAGCAGCCCGGCCGGGCGATGCACCGAAGCGCTGAGGCGGATGGTGTCGAGCACTTCATCGATACGATCCTTTTGTTCGCCGCTCAGGCGCGCACGCAGGCTGGCCCATACCGACTTGTCGGTCTTTTGCGCCAGCTCCAGGTTTTCGAACACGCTGAGAGCTTCGAACACCGTGGGTTTCTGGAACTTGCGACCGATGCCGGCCTGGGCGATCTGCACTTCGCTCAGGCTGGTCAGGTCCAGGGTTTCGCCGAACCAGGCATTGCCGTGGCTGGGGCGGGTCTTGCCGGTAATCACGTCCATCAGCGTGGTTTTGCCCGCGCCGTTGGGGCCGATGATGCAGCGCAGTTCGCCGACGCCGATGTACAGGTTCAAGTCGTTGAGCGCCTTGAAACCATCGAAGCTCACGCTGATATCTTCCAGGGTCAGGATGGTGCCATGGCGGGTGTTCAGGCCCTTGCCGGCCACCTGGCCCAAGCCGATGGCGTCGCGGCCGCTGCCTGCATCGAGAATAGGTTCAAGCATCACATTCCTCATTTCTTCAGCAGCCCGATCACGCCCTTGGGCAGGTACAGGGTGACGATGATGAACAGCGCCCCGAGGAAGAACAGCCAGTATTCCGGGAAGGCCACGGTGAACCAGCTCTTCATGCCGTTGACCACCCCGGCACCCAGCAGCGGACCGATCAGCGTGCCGCGCCCGCCCAGGGCCACCCACACGGCGGCTTCGATAGAGTTGGTCGGCGACATTTCGCTGGGGTTGATGATGCCCACCTGCGGCACATACAGCGCCCCGGCCAGGCCGCACAGCACCGCGCTCAACACCCACACGAACAGCTTGAAGCCGCGTGGGTCGTAGCCGCAGAACATCAGGCGGTTCTCGGCGTCGCGCAGGGCGGTCAGCACCCGGCCGAACTTGCTGCGCGCCAGGCGCCAGCCGATGAACAGACTCGCCACCAGCAACAGCACCGTGGCCAGGAACAACACCGCCCGCGTGCCCGGCTCGGTGATGCCGAAGCCGAGGATGCTGCGAAAGTTGGTGAAGCCGTTGTTGCCGCCAAAGCCGGTCTCGTTGCGAAAGAACAGCAGCATGCCGGCAAAGGTCAGGGCCTGGGTCATGATCGAGAAATACACGCCCTTGATTCGCGAGCGAAAGGCGAAGAACCCGAACACCAGGGCCAGCAACCCCGGCGCCAGCACTACCAGGCACAAGGCCCAGAGGAAGTGATCGGTGCCGGCCCAATACCAGGGCAATTCGGTCCACGATAAAAAGGTCATAAATGCCGGCAGCTCACTACCGGCGGCCTGGCGCATCAGGTACATGCCCATCGCGTAACCGCCCAGGGCAAAGAACAAACCGTGGCCGAGGGACAGCATCCCGGCGTAACCCCACACCAAGTCCAAGGCCAGGGCGACGATGGCATAGCACAGGATTTTGCCCACCAGGGTCAGGGTGTAGGCCGATACGTGCAAGGCGTTGCCCACCGGCAACAGCGACAGCAATGGCAACGCCAGCAGCAGCGCCAGGATCACCGCGCCCACGGCGATGGTCACCTTGGGGCCGGCCTTTTGCGTGGCCGTGAGCATCAATGGCTGGTTCATCAGTCGATCACCCGTCCTTTCAGTGCGAAGAGTCCTTGCGGGCGTTTCTGGATAAACAGAATGATCAGCGCGAGGATCAGGATCTTGCCCAGCACCGCGCCGATCTGCGGCTCCAGAATCTTGTTGGCGATGCCCAGGCCGAAGGCGGCCATGACGCTACCGGCCAGTTGGCCGACGCCGCCGAGTACAACCACCAGGAACGAGTCGATGATGTAGCTCTGGCCCAGGTCCGGGCCGACGTTGCCGATCTGGCTGAGTGCGACACCGCCCAAGCCGGCGATGCCGGAACCCAGGCCGAACGCGAGCATATCCACACGCCCGGTGGGTACACCGCAGCAGGCGGCCATGTTGCGGTTCTGGGTCACGGCACGCACGTTGAGCCCCAGGCGCGTCTTGTTCAACAGCAGCCAGGTCAACACCACCACGCACAGCGCGAAGGCGATGATCACGATGCGGTTGTACGGCAACACCAGGTTGGGCAGTACTTGAATACCACCGGACAGCCATGCCGGGTTGGACACTTCGACGTTCTGCGCACCGAACACCAGACGCACCAGTTGGATCAGCATCAGGCTGATGCCCCAGGTGGCCAGCAGGGTTTCCAGCGGTCGACCGTACAGGTGACGAATCACCGTGCGTTCCAACGCCATGCCGATGGCGGCGGTGACAAAGAAGGCCACCGGCAACGCGATCAAGGGGTAGAACTCGATGGCCGCGGGCACGTAGCGCTGCATCAGCAACTGCACCACATAGGTGGAATAGGCGCCGAGCATCAGCATCTCGCCGTGCGCCATATTGATCACGCCGAGCAGGCCGAAGGTGATCGCCAGGCCGAGGGCGGCCAGCAGCAGGATCGAGCCCAGGGACATGCCGCTGAACGCCTGACCGAGGATTTCACCCAGCATCAGTTTGCGTTTGACTTGGGCCAAGCTGGTTTCGGCGGCGGTATGCACGGCGGCGTCGGTTTCCACGCCCGGCGCCAGCAGCGCTTCCAGGCGCGTGCGCGCCAGCGGGTCGCCGGTGCTGCCGAGCAGGCGCACGGCGGCCAGGCGTATCGCCGGGTCGGCGTCGACCAGTTGCAGGTTGGCCAGGGCCAGGCTGAGGGCGGTGTGTACGTCCTCATTGGTTTCGGCGGCGACCTGCTGGTCGAGGAATTTCAATTGCGCCGGCTGGGCGCTTTTTTGCAGGGTTTGCGCAGCCGCCAGACGCACTTTGGGGTCGGCGGCCAGCAGTTGTTGGCTGGCCTGTACGTTATCGATCAAGCCGCGCAGACGATTGTTCAAACGCACGGTCTTGGTTTCGCCATTGGCGGTGAGTTGGCCCTGTTGCAGGGCGTCCACCAGCTCGATGCGCGCAGGGTCGGGGTTGGCGGCCCAGTCCTGCAACAGCTTGGCCTGTTGCGTCGGGTTGGCGGCCAGGAAGTCTTCGGCGTCGCCGGCGTGTACCAGCAACGGCAGCAACAGCAAGGCTGTGACGATGAAACGGTGCAGGGCAGTGGGCATACAAAATGTCCTGATCGTGTGGGAGGGGGCAAGCCCGCTCCCACAGTTGGCCTGTGGTGGGGCTTAGTTGCTCTTCACCGCATAGTCCGGCTTTTTGTCATTGCCTGGGATGTATGGGCTCCACGGCTGCGCCCGGATCGGCTCCTGGGTCTGCCATACCACCGAGAACTGCCCGTCGGCCTGGATCTCGCCGATCATCACCGGCTTGTGCAGGTGGTGGTTGGTCTTGTCCATGGTCAGGGTAAAGCCCGACGGCGCGGCGAAGGTCTGGCCGCCCAGCGCTTCACGCACTTTGTCGACGTCGGTGGACTTGGCTTTCTCCGCCGCCTGCGCCCACATATGGATACCCACGTAGGTGGCTTCCATCGGGTCGTTGGTCACGGCTTTGTCGGCGCCCGGCAGGTTGTGTTTCTTCGCGTAGGCTTTCCAGTCGGCGACGAATTTCTGGTTCACCGGGTTCTCCACCGACTGGAAGTAGTTCCAGGCGGCGAGGTTGCCCACCAACGGCTTGGTGTCGATGCCGCGCAGTTCTTCTTCGCCCACCGAGAACGCCACTACCGGCACTTCGGTCGCTTTGAGGCCCTGGTTGGCCAGCTCTTTGTAGAACGGCACGTTGGAGTCGCCGTTGACGGTGGAGATCACGGCAGTCTTGCCGCCGGCCGAGAACTTCTTGATGTTGGCGACAATGGTCTGGTAATCGGCATGGCCGAACGGGGTGTAGACCTCTTCGATGTCTTTATCCGCTACGCCTTTGGAATGCAGGAACGAGCGTAGGATTTTGTTGGTGGTGCGCGGGTACACGTAGTCGGTGCCGAGCAGGAAGAAACGCTTGGCGCTGCCGCCTTCCTCGCTCATCAGGTATTCAACGGCCGGGATCGCCTGCTGGTTCGGCGCGGCACCGGTGTAGAACACGTTCGGCGACATCTCTTCGCCTTCGTACTGCACCGGGTAGAACAGCAGACCGTTGAGTTCTTCGAACACCGGCAATACGGATTTGCGCGACACGGAAGTCCAGCAGCCGAACACCACGGCGACTTTGTCCTGGGTCAGCAACTGCCGGCCTTTTTCAGCGAACAGCGGCCAGTTCGACGCCGGGTCAACCACCACAGGCTCCAACATTTTTCCGTTCACACCACCCTTGGCGTTGATCTCGTCGATGGTCATCAACGCCATGTCCTTAAGCGACGTTTCGGAGATAGCCATGGTCCCGGACAGCGAGTGCAGGATGCCGACCTTGATGGTCTCGGCGGCCTGGACGGTCCACGTCATGCCCATGGCGGCAATGGATGCCGAAAGAGTGAAAGCCTTGATCAAGCTGCGACGCTTCATGGTGCGATCTCCGAGTACCCAAGTGTTGTTGTTGGACAGATACTCCGGTGATTGCAAGGGCTGTGCCTGCTTGCCCTAACGAGTGAATACGGCGCTCACACCGCGCTGGCGGCCAGGCTCTGCACCGAATCGGCGCCTGAACCTGGCCGTGGTGCGGGGCCGGCACTGCACTGGTGCGTTGGCCCCGGCTTGTGTCATGGGCGCGCCGATTGGTCTTGCCCGAACCACCGCGACAGCACCAGGCGATCCAGCACCCACACCGCAATCAACGAGGCGCCCACCAAGGGGAAGGTGATCGCCAGCGCCAGCATGATGGCCATCGCGGTTTTCCACTTCGGCAGGTCATGGCGCAATGGCGGCACCCCGAGCCCGCCCTGGGGCCGGCGCCTCCACCAGATCACCACGCCGCTGACCGCGCTGAGCAGGATCATCAGGCAGATCAACAACACGAGCAGTTGGTTGACCCAGCCGAACATCTTGCCTTCGTGCAGCATCACGCCGGTCTCGGTGGCCCGCGCGACCAGGTTGTAGTGCGCCCAGCGCACGTCGGCCAGGACCTTGCCGGTGTATTGATCCACATGCAGGGTCGCGTCGTTGCGCGGGTCGTCGGCGAACACGGCGATGGTGAATACGCCGTTGGCGGTGGTGGGGAAGGTGATGCTGTAGCCGGGCTCGACTTGGCGCGCGGTGGCGAGGTCGACCACCTGTTGCAGGCGCACGGTTGGCGCAGCCGGGCCCGAATGCATGGCGCCGTGATTCATGTGTTCGGCATGGTCGCCGGACATCGGCATCGGCGTGTTTTCCATGGCCCAGGGCACGGTCTGTTGCGTCGCGGTGTTGAGTGCCCGCGCTTGCTGATCGGATTGCGGCACGTCGTTCCACATCGCTGCGGGGAAGCGGTTCCAGAGCTCGGCGTATTGCTTGCCCCAGAAGCCGGTCCACGTCATGCCGCTGAGCAGCATCACCAGCAGAAACGCCGCGCCCCAGAAGCCCACCACCGCGTGCAGATCGCGCCAGAACAGCCGCCCGCGACTGCCGAGACGTGGCCACAGCACGCCGGCTGAAGACTTGCCGCGCGGCCACCACAGGTACAGGCCGGACACCACCAGCATCACGCCCCAACCGGCGGCGAGTTCTACCAAGCGATCGCCGGTGGTGCCGATCATCAATTCACCATGCAGCGCGCGGGCGATGGCTTGCAGATTGTATTGGGCGTCCTGCTCGCCGAGCACGGTGCCGCGATAGGGGTCGACAAATACCGTCACTTCGCGGCCATCGTTGTGCATCACAAACTGTGCGCTGCTGGTGGCGGTGGCCGGCGGTAGGTATTTGCTGATCTTGCCCAGCGGAAAGGCCGCCTGGGCCCGTTGCAGTTGCTCGTCGGCACTCAGCGCGTGTTCGGCGCTTTGCACCGTGAGCAGGTCGCCGTACATCAGCGGATCGAGCTGGGGTTTGAACAGGTAGATGATGCCGGTCAGGGCCAGCAGCACCATAAAGGGGGCAACAAACAGGCCGGCGTAGAAATGCCAGCGCCAGGCCAGGTTGTAGAAGGAAACTTTTTGAGTGCTCATCAGAGGCTCCGCAAGGCTTTGGTTTTTTTGTTTCAGATGTACCGCCATCGGGGGCAAGCCCCCTCCCACATTGGGTGCGCATTTCAAAATGTGGGAGGGGCTTGCCCCCAATGCTTTTAGAAGCTCATGTCCACCTTGGTCCAGAGCGTGCGCCCCGGCTCCTTGAGGGCTTGCGGATCGCTCGCCGGGTAGCCGAACCCGGCGTTGCCGGCCAGGTTCAAGTGCTCGGCGTAGGCCTTGCCGAACAGGTTGTCGACGCCGGTGCTGACTTTGAAGTTTTTATTGATGCGATAAGCCCCGTTCAGCGAGAACACGCCAAACCCGCCGCTCTTGTCATAGTCCTTGCCGACCACATTGCCTTTGTTCTGGTCGATGCGGTTTTGCGCCGCGACTACCCGCCACAGGGCTCCGGCGCTCCAGTTATCCTCGCTGTACGTCAGGCTCAGGCGGGTATCCAGCGGCGGCATTTGCGGCAGGGCCTTGCCGTCGCTGCTGTTCTTGCCCCAGGCGTAGGCCAGGGTCGCATCGGCTTTCCAGTGCTGGGTCAATTTGTAAGCCGCGCCCAGTTCGCCGCCCATGATGCGTGCGTCCACATTGCGTGCCTGGGAGGTGGTGCCCATCATGCCGGGCTTGTAATCGAACAGGATAAAGTCGCGCACCTGGCCGACGTAGCCCGACGCCCAGGCTTCCAGCGTGTCGGTTTTGTACTGCGCGCCGACGTCGAGCTGGGTGGTTTTTTCCGGCTTCACACCTTCGAATGCATTCACCGAACCGACCGCGCCGGTGTTGGGCGAAAACAGCTCCCAGTAATCCGGGAAACGCTGCGAATGGCCGAGCCCGGCGTAGACAGTCGTGGGGCTGTCCGCCAGGTCGTGCTCATAGCGCATAAAGCCCGACGGCAAAGTGTCGGCGCGGGTCTCATCGGCAGTGGGGTTGGCGCGTTTGCTCATGCCCGAGCCGGTGGTCTGGCGAAAGTCCTTGGCCGAGGCGCGGTCCAGGCGCGCGCCGCTGACCAGGCGATCACGGTCGGCGGCGTACCAGGTGAGTTCGCCAAACACGCCGTAGTTGTGGAAGTCGGCGTCCTTGTCGCGCGGCAGATTTTTGTAGGTGTCGATGCCCATGCTGCTGCGTTGGCGGTGTTCGTTGGTCTGGGCGTCCAGGCCGCCGATCAACTGCACGTCGGCCCAGCGCCAAGTGGCCTTGATGCGGGCGCCGAGGGTGCGTCGGTCGACGTTGGAGGCCATGGGCCCGGCCATCATCCCGGTGCCCGACGGCGTGCGCAGGCTGTAGTTGTCCATCACATGGTCGGCGTAGTTGTAGTAAACCTGGGCTTCGACCTTGTCCAGCACCTCGCCGATATTCGACTTTTCGAAGCGCAGCCCCAGGCTCTCGCGCAGAAACTGCGAGCCGTCCATGCCGCGCCCGGCGTAGCGCGCTTCGCCGTCGCCACGGCCAGCGGTGAGTTCCAGCAAGGTGTCGGCGTCGGGGGTGAAACCCACCGCAACGTCACCGTTCCACTTGTCATAGCGCGAGGCGACCGTGTCGTTATTGCCGTCCTTGTAGTCATCGGCGTGGGCCTGGTTGCCGATCACTCGCACGTAGCCCAGCGGCCCGCCGGCGGCGGCATCGATGACCTTGTCGAAGCGCCCGTTGGAGCCGGCCAGCACACTGGCGTTGAGCCGCGTGCCGAGTTCGCCGAAGTGCTCAGGCTCCCGGTCGAACAGGATCGTGCCGGCCGAGGCGCCCGGGCCCCAGAGTACGGTTTGCGGGCCTTTGATCACGGTGAGGGTGTCGTAGGTTTCCGGCGAAATGTACGAGGTAGGCGCATCCATACGGCCGGGACAGGCCCCGAGCATCATGCTGCCGTTGGTAAGGATATTCAGGCGCGAACCGAACATGCCGCGCAGCACCGGGTCGCCATTGGTGCCGCCGTTACGCACCAGGGCGAAGCCGGGGATGGTCTTGAGGTAGTCGCCGCCATCGCTGGCGGGCACCGGTTGACGGGGATCCTTGGGGTTGGTGGCCACGGTCAGCGACGAGCTGGGGGCGATTGCGGTGATCACCGTGGGGCTCAATTCATGTTCGTCGGCGTGGGCCATCGGAACCAGCAGTGCGCCGCACAGAACGGCGAACACGGGGGTGCTTCCCAAACGGGAGTCAGCAGAAAACCTGGACATGACAAATTCCATCAATCAATCGTAAACAACACGGCCAGCAGCCTGCGGCTGTCTGTCTAAAGTCGGCCGGGGTGAAGTAACGGGTTTGAGTGCTTACGTTGCGATGGGCGGCGCACGGCTGCGGGCGCCGGGGAAGATGCTCTGCCGGGCATGGCCCAGGCGCGTGGCGGGGGTGAGGGCGTTGGCCGGCGGTGGGGCGCCGACGGCCACGAAGGACGCGTTGCCGGGCAGGGCCGGGCAACTGAACAGCAGCTCGCAGTAGCCGCATTTGGCCCACAGCGCGTGGTGCTCGCTAGGGGCTTTGGGATGATGGGAGTCGCCGTGGTCAGCGGGCATCTCCATGGGCATTGCCATGGACATACCGGCGTGATGATCCATCGGCATCGCTTGGGAAATCAGCGGACCGATAAAGATCATCAGCATGGCGAACAGGCTGATCCAACTGCCGCGCGTTACACGGCGGCGGGGAGACAACCTGGCGCGAGGGGCGCCCATCGAGCTTCAGCCTATTGCGGGTGCTGGTGCTCGTGACTGGCTATGGGCGGCATTTTCTGCACTGACACTTGCACCTCGACCTTGCCGGCCTTTTCGAAGGTCAGGGTCAGCGGGAACTGTTTGCCATCGGCCAGCAGGCTGCGGTCTTTGAGGCCCAGCAACATCACATGGTAGGCCATGGGCGCGAACGTCAGATCGCCTTTGGCCGGCACGGCCACGTTGGGCACCTCTTGCATTTTCATCAGGGCGCCTTGCATGACGTGCTCGTGCAACTGCGCCTCTTGCGCCACTGGCGTCTCGGCGCTGAGCAGGCGGTCCGGTGTTTCTGCGGTGTTATGCACCACGAAATACGCCGCGACGGTGGGCGCATTGGGTGGCAACTCCTGGGACCAGGGATTGCTGACCAGCAGGTCGCCGGCCTTGTAGTCTTGAGCATTGGCAGCACTGAACACCGGCAGCAGCAACGCGGCCAGAAGCAGGGAAGATTTGAGCATGGCAGTTCTCCAGAACGGTTCTAAACGCAGTTCACTTGCGAAAAAGACTAGACCGATGGAGAGGCGCGGGGGTTGAGGCTCGGCCATTGCTGGCGCGGGGTGGGGGTCTGCAATGACGGCGGCGACAGGCTTTGTAGCGGCTCGAAGCGCGTCACATACAACTGCGGCGCATGCCCCGGCAATGCCACCAGCGAAGGTGAACCGGAGCAACACCAGCAATGCTGCATGGCGGAATGGTCGTTCGGCTGCGGTGCCGGAATCTCCAGTTTGCCCAGTTCGATAGTTTTGAGGCTGGCGCCATTGGATGAACAGAAACTGCCCCACAGCATTTGCTGTACAGGGTCCTTGGACTGCTGCATCGCTCCGGCCAGCGGCATGGCAAACGCGTTGAACAGCACTGCAAGGCAGGCGATCCAGGCAATTGCAAAGCGTTGACGGGCCATGGCGGACAATCCGTAGGGTTAACGATCAGGCCGGTATTTAGCCTGATCGGCGGGGATAAGTAAAAAGCGGCGGTGTGGTTTGGTGTCGCAGTGCTATCAGATCACGGTGGCGTGCAGCTTGAGGCCCAACGCTTTCATGACTTTCATGATAGTCGCGAACTCGGGATTGCCACTGCTGGAGAGGGCTTTGTACAGACTTTCTCTGCCGAGGCCCGCGTCGCGGGCTACTTGGGTCATGCCTTGGGCGCGGGCGATGTCGTTGAGAGCGGTGCGAATCAATAGACCATCGCCAGCATCATCCTCAAAGCAGGTCTCTAAATATGCAGCCATTTCCAGAGGGGTTTTCAGATATTTTGCCGCATCGAAGCGGGAAAAGGACTCGCTCATAATTTATTCCTCACTACCAAAATTTATCGCAATTTGCTTTGCACGTTTGATGTCTCTGCTCTGTGTTGATTTATCACCGCCGATTAGTAATAGATAAACCACTTCGTCTCGGCGGGTGAAGTAAACGCGATACCCAGGGCCGTAATGGATCCGCATTTCAAACACTCCATCCCCCACTGATTCGCAGTCGCCAAAATTTCCGGCTTCAGCCATTCGCACTCTCTTGACCACACGAACTTTTACGAACGGGTCCCGAACAGCTTCCAGCCAGTTGGCAAACTCAATGGTTTCATTGAACTCGATTGTCATGGATCGTATTCCTCAGGATACAAGTTGGCAAGCTGTGACACGTTGTCGAAACGGCGTGCTCCCTTCGCGGGCGCTGACGCAAAACCGCGAAACGGGAGGTTAGGGCGGGGGCTTTTGGCTGAGCCAGCCAGCTGGCTCGGAAGTTTCTGTAGGTGGATTCTGCGTTTAAGGCGGGGTAAAAATCGGCGACCGCTCGGGTGGTATCGGCGTCTGTTCACCGTAGCCGCTGGCATCAGCACCGAAGACCTGTTGGTCAACCTCAGCGAAGCCTCTGCCAATGCGCTGAGTAGCGATTGCTCGGCTGCGGAGCAGGCGATAGCCACAAGCCGCTAACGCCACAACAAACAAGGTGGGAGGGGGCTTGCCCCCGATAGCGTTGTGTCAGTCGCTGATTTGCTGGCTGAACTATCGCCATCGGGGGCAAGCCCCCTCCCACATTAGGTTTATTAGGTTTGTGGTGCTCCACGAGTGTGTATTGCCTGTAGCAGCGCTGACACGGCTGTGAATTCTCGGTCCACCGCCGCCAACACTGGCCGCTTCAACACCAGCACTGGCACCCCGCGTTCCCGCGCCACTTCCAGCTTCGGCTCGGTGGCGGCACTGCCGCTGTTCTTGCTGATCAGTACATCGATCCCACGCCGTTCAAACAGCGCGCGTTCGTCTTCGAGCAGAAACGGCCCGCGTGCGCCAATCACTTCACAGCGATCATTGCCGGGGTACACATCCAATGCGCGCAGTGTCCAGAATTGCTCGGCGGGGATTTCGTCGAGGTGCTGCAACGGTTCGCGGCCCAAGGTGAAGAGCGGGCGCTTGAAGGGTTTCAGGGCTTCGATCAGCTCGGCCCAGTCACTCACTTCGCGCCAGTCATCTCCGGCCTGCGGCTGCCACACCGGACGGCGCAGGGCCCAGCAAGGGATGCCACTCAACCGCGCAGCTTCGGCGGCGTTACGGCTGATCTGCGCCGCATAGGGATGGGTCGCGTCGAGGATCAGGCTGATTCCTTCATCCCGGACAAACTGCGCCAGGCCCTCAGCGCCGCCATAACCTCCGACACGCACTTGGCAACTGAGATCGGTCGGTACACGCCCCACCCCCGCCAAACTGTAGATGTGCTGCGCGCCCAATGTGCGGGCAATGGCGAGGGCCTCGGTCACACCCCCCAGCAGCAGAATCCTGTTCATAGTGGCTTGATCACTTCGAGCAAAGTGATCGGCAGCGCCTGGCGCCAGGTATCGAAGTCGCCCAACGGCTGGGCCTGGGCCACATGGATGCGCGTCAGTTCGCCGCCGTACTGGGCGCGCCAGTTCATCAGGGTTATTTCGCTTTGCAGGGTGACGGCGTTGGCGACCAGCCGGCCGCCGGGGCGTAGGTGTTGCCAGCAGGTATCGAGTACGCCGTCGCGGGTGACGCCGCCGCCGATGAAGATCGCGTCCGGGGCTTCAAGGCCTTGCAACGCATCCGGCGCTTTGCCGCGTATCAGCTGCAGGCCGGGTACACCAAGGGCGTCGCGGTTGTGTTCGATCAGGGTTTGGCGGCCTTCATCGGCCTCGATCGCCAGCGCGCGGCAGCTGGGGTGGGCGCGCATCCATTCGATGCCGATGGAGCCGCTGCCCGCGCCCACATCCCACAGCAGTTCGCCGGGCATGGGGGCGAGGCGGGCGAGGGTCATGGCGCGCACGTCGCGCTTGGTCAGTTGGCCGTCGTGCTGGAACGCCGAATCGGGCAACCCCGCCAGGCGCGACAGGCGCGGCGCCGTGGCATCCGCCACACAGTCGATGGCAACCAGGTTCAAATCGGCTACGCATGCGTGTTGCCACGCCTGCGCCAACCCATCGATGCGTTGTTCCTGCGCCCCGCCCAGGTGTTCGAACACGCTCAACCGGCTAGGTCCAAAGCCTGACTCAGCCAATAGCGAGGCGATCAAGGCAGGGCTGCGACCGTCATTGCTCAACACCAACAACCGCACGCCGCTGGCCAGATGCGCGTTAAGCGCCACCAACGGGCGCGCCACCACGGAGAGCGTCACTACGTCCTGCAACGGCCAGCCCAACCGCGCCGCCGCCAACGACACCGACGACGGCGCCGGCAAGATCAGCAACTCCTGTGCGGCCACTTGCCGCGCCAGGCTGGCCCCTACGCCGTAGAACATCGGGTCGCCGCTGGCCAGCACGCACACAGGCTCACCGCGCCGCGCCAACACCGGCTCCAGGGAAAACGGGCTCGGCCATAATTGCCGCTCGCCCCGAATACACATCGGCAACAGATCCAACTGGCGTTGCCCGCCGATAATCCGTGAGGCGCGCAACAGGGCGTGCCGGGCGTTCCTGCCCAGGCCCTTGAAGCCGTCTTCACCGATGCCTACTACCGTCAGCCAGGGCGACATAGGGATTCCTTGAACGACATCCGACGGGCAGGCTTTTCATGCCGCCGGACAAAGCAGGCATAATACCGCGCCTTTGCCCATGAACCGGTAGCCCCGTGAAGCCAACGCCCGCTGTGAATACCTTGCGCCCCTCGGCTTGTCCGGGGTTGCTGCGTATTGTCCAAGCTCTGGATGGCGGCATCTGCCGGATCAAATTGGCCGGCGGTTCCATCACCGCCGCCCAGGCCCACGCGGTGGCGGACGCCGCCCAAGCCTATGCCGGTGGGGTGATCGAGGCGACCAATCGCGCCAATCTGCAGATTCGCGGCATCGGCGCCGAGCAGGACGCGTTGATTGCCCTGCTGCTCGCCGCCGATCTTGGGCCGAATAACCCCGCCGGCGATGACGTGCGCAACCTGATGCTCAGCCCCAGCGCCGGCATTGACCCACAGATGCTGTTCGATACCCGCCCGCTGGCCGAGCAGATTCTCGCCACCTTGCAAAACCATTCGCGGTTTCACCAACTGTCGGCCAAGTTCGCGATCCAGTTGGATGGCGGCGAGGCCCTGGCGATGCTCGACCATCACCATGACCTGTGGCTATCGGCGTTTGTGCGCGATGGCAAGACATTGCTGGCGTTCGGCCTGGCCGGCTGCCCAGGCCAGGATGCCCCCGTGGCGGCGGTGCCGCTGGAGCAGGGCCATACGCTGGTGGTGGCAGTGCTGGAAGCTTTTCTCGACCTGGCGACCCCCGAGCAAACCCGCATGCGCCATCTGGATGTGGATAACCTCATGCGCCGCCTGCGTCTGCCGCTGCTGTCGGTGGAGGGCTTCAAACGCCCGGCCACTGGCGCGTTGCTGCACATCGGAAGTTATCCACAAGAGCAAAAGAATCAGTTCTATGTCGCGGCAGGCGCGCCGTTGGGCCGCCTGGACTCGATGATGCTCAAGGGCGCCGCGCAACTGGCCTGCGAGTACGGCGATGGGACGTTGCGCCTGACCCCTTGGCAGGGCGTGTTGCTGCCCAATATCGAGCGTCCGGTCGCGGTGACCCAGCGCTTGGCGCAGTTGGGCTTCCTGTGTGCAATCGACGATCCCCTCGCGCGCATGATCGCCTGCACCGGTTCCAGCGGTTGCGGCAAAGCCCTGGCCGATACCAAAGCTGACGCTGTGCAACTGGCCGCGCTGCAACCCGGCATGGAGGTGCACCTGTCCGGCTGCCCGCGCTCCTGCGCTGCGGCGCACACCGCGCCGGTTACCTTGCTGGCGGTGAGCCCCGGTCACTACGACGTCTATTTTCGCGATGCAGCCCAGCCCGGTTTTGGCCGGCTGCAGGCGCGCACCCTTTCTATTGAAGCGACGGGCACCTTGCTGCGTGCCCGCCCACGGAGCAACACCGATGATTGATTACATCCGCGACGGTCAGGAGATCTATCGCAACTCCTTCGCCATTATTCGCGCGGAAGCCAACTTGGCCCGTATCCCGGCTGATTTGGAAAAACTCGCGGTGCGCGTGATTCATGCCTGCGGCATGGTCGAGGCCATCGACGGCTTGCAGTTTTCCGACGGCGCAGGCAAAGCCGGGCGCGATGCACTGGCCGCCGGCGCGCCGATCCTGTGCGACGCGCGCATGGTCTCCGAGGGTGTGACCCGTGCGCGCCTGCCGGCCAACAACCCCGTGATCTGCACCCTGCGTGACGACAGCGTGCCGGAACTGGCGCGGGAGCTGGGCAACACCCGTTCCGCCGCCGCCCTGGAACTGTGGCGCCCACACTTGGAGGGCAGCGTGGTGGTGATCGGCAACGCGCCGACGGCGCTGTTCTATCTGCTGGAGATGCTCGATGCCGGCGCACCGAAACCGGCGTTGATCCTGGGCTTTCCGGTGGGGTTTGTCGGTGCCGCCGAATCCAAGGCGATGCTGGCCGCCGACAGCCGTGGCGTGCCGTTCGTGATCATGCAAGGTCGCCTGGGCGGCAGCGCCATGGCCGCCGCGGCGGTGAATGCTCTCGCCACGGAGGTTGAATAATGTCGGCGCGCGGACGCTTGATCGGCCTGGGCGTGGGCCCCGGCGATCCTGAACTGATCACCGTCAAGGCGCTGCGCCTGCTGCGTGAGTCGCCGGTGGTGGCGTACTTCGTGGCCAAGGGCAAGAAGGGTAACGCCTTCGGCATCATCGAAGACCACCTGGTGCCACAGCAGACCCTGATGCCGCTGGTGTACCCGGTGACCACCGAAGCGCTGCCGGCACCGCTGTCCTACGAGCAGGTGATCAGCGATTTCTACGACACCGCCAGCGTCGATGTGGCCGCGCACCTGGATGCCGGCCGCGACGTGGCGGTGATCTGCGAAGGCGACCCGTTCTTCTACGGCTCCTATATGTACCTGCACGACCGTCTGGCCGAGCGCTACGAAGCGCAGGTCATCCCTGGCGTGTGCTCAATGCTCGGCGGCGCCTCGGTGCTCGGCGCGCCACTGGTGTATCGCAACCAGAGCTTGTCGGTGCTTTCGGGCGTGTTGCCCCATGACGACCTCAAGCGCCGCCTGGCGGACGCTGACGCGGCGGTGATCATGAAGCTGGGGCGCAATTTCCCCAAGGTGCGCCAGGTGCTCGAAGAACTCGGCCTGGCCGAACGCGCGCTGTATGTGGAACGCGCGACCATGGCCAACCAGAAGATTGTGCCGCTGGATCAAGTGGAACCGATGTCGTCGCCATATTTTTCACTGATCATCGTGCCCGGTGAACGGTGGCAAGGATGATGCGCCCGGCGATTGTCATCCTGGGCCAAGGCAGCTTGGCCACGGCGCGCAAGATCCAGCAGGTTTACCCTGGCGCGCTGATCCACGGCCTGGCGGGGCGTATTGAGGGTGCGGACACCCTCTACAACGAGTTCGGCACCACCCTGCGCCAGCTCTATCAACAGGGCACGCCGTTGATTGCGTTGTGCGCGGCCGGCATCGTGATTCGCACCCTGGCGCCGTTGCTGCTGGAAAAAGGCGAAGAGCCTGCGGTCCTCGCGGTGGCCGAAGACGGCAGCGCTGTGGTGCCGTTGCTGGGGGGGCTGGGTGG
>NZ_JAEILC010000200.1:0-1174 GCF_016307435.1 Pseudomonas sp. S4_EA_1b
ACGGCACTGATTGCAGGTCGCTACACTTAGTGTGCGGAAAAACCAAAGCTCGCAAAGATGAACCTTGTAGCGCTCGCCATCATGCTTGGAGCCATACCCCCAGTGTGCCTGAAGGGTTCCAAACTGTTGACCATAACCTTCAACGCTAGTGCTCTGGCGGCAAACATCACAGGTAATGTCTACGACCGTTTCAACCGGTTGAGCGGCAGTGTGCTCCATGATCAGTACCTCCTGCGACGGTTGAGGAAAGGGCCATCCAAAAGCCTCAAAGTCGTTTCATTGCTACAGATTTCCTTAACCTGACCAAGAAAATCTTAACTTTTGATGGTTTTGCTGATTTTTTCTTCACTCATGAGCAGCTGCACAGCCACCGCAGTACAACAGAACATTTAAACGGAGACAGAGGCCACTCAGTTTTCAGCATGTAAATCATAAGTTTCGGCTTGAAGAGCCTCAACACCCCCATGCCCAAGGGCGCCTGGTGCCTCGCTGGCCGAGCGCGAGCAGATCCACGAACACAGTCCACCAGGCTATGTAGCTCCGGCACGGGGCCACGTCCTTGTGATGAGCAAAAGGCAGGGATGACTTATAGGCTCTGCACAATGATTCCACTGTGCAATTACTGGGTTAATATACAGCTCTGCGCATGACTGACCCACCAGGAGGACTTGATGACCCCTTCGAATGGCATTGTGGAGATTAGAACGCTCGCCGAGTTGTTGTCCCTTTACGAGATCGCCTCGGACAGCACCCTGACGAAGGATCAGTACCGAAACCCGCTGCGGCCCTACCGGCTGATTCAGCCAGAGGCCAGCTGTCAGTACCAGAAGAACGGGAAGCGCTGTTCTCAAATGCATCAGCACGGCTTCGTCGTTGAGCGGCACGACGATTCGAAGGTGCTGATAGGGAATTGCTGCGCCCTGAACCACCTGGGCCTAGATGACGAGCAGGTCAGAGGGGAACTCAAGAACCCATTCTCGGACGGCAGACCAAGCGATGCGAACGGGCAGCCAGGCAAGTCGGGCTTTGTGTCGATTACGTCCGCCACCTGGTGCAGCCACCGTAAACCTGATCCGATCTGGCGTAGCAGGAACCAGATTACAGAGATCAGCCTGTAGAGACAGCTGACTTATTAATCTTTCAAATACAGTAAGTTACAGAACGAATGTCCTAA
>NZ_JAEILC010000201.1:0-1312 GCF_016307435.1 Pseudomonas sp. S4_EA_1b
TGAATCGCCCCGGCTTTTGTGGAGGCCGTTTCGTTTAAGTCAGGCCGCCATGGCCTGACCTGCTTGTTGCTGGTAGAAGTTTGCCTCAGCTTCCGCAGGCGGGATATAGCCGATTGAACTCAGCAACCGCTGGTGGTTGTACCAGTGCACCCATTTCAAAGTCGCCATCTCAACAGCTTCGCGGCTCTTCCATGATTGACGGTAAATCAGCTCGGCCTTGTACAGCCCGTTGATTGTTTCGGCCAAGGCGTTGTCGTAGCTATCGCCCTTGCTGCCAACTGAGGGCTCAATGCCGGCCTCTGCCAGTCGCTCGGTGTAGCGGATCGAGACGTACTGGCTGCCACGGTCGCTGTGGTGGATCAGGCCACCCGTGCGATGTGGCTGACGGGCATACAGGGCTTGCTCCAGGGCATCCAGCACGAAGTCGGTCTTCATGCTGGTACTGACTCGCCAGCCGACGATCCGCCGCGCAAACACGTCAATCACGAAGGCCACATACAGCCAGCCCTGCCAGGTCGACACATACGTGAAGTCCGACACCCACAGCTGATTTGGGCGGTCGGCATGGAACTGGCGCTGCACGCGATCCAGCGGGCAAAGGGCCTTGTCGCCGGCCACCGTTGTCCGCACGATCTGGCCGCGCCTGATGCCCTGCAATCCGGCCCGACGCATTAAGCGCTCCACCGTGCATCTGGCTACCTTGATGCCTTCTCGCCGCAGCTGCTTCCAGACCTTCACCGCGCCATAGCACTGCATGTTGGCATCCCACACTCGCTGGATCTCCGGGATCAATGTGTCGTCGCGCCGTGCACGGCAGGAGCGCAGTGCCGGGTTACGAAGTTGGGCCGCATGCCTGCGGTAACCGGACGGGGCGATCTGCAAGACGCGGCAGATCGACTCGACCCCGAGACGGTCACGATGCTGATCGACAAATGCCCTCAGGACTTGGTGCGGCGGTCGAGCTCCGCCTGGGCAAAATACGCACTGGCCAGGCGCAGGATCTCATTGGCTTTGCGCAGCTCGCGGTTCTCGCGCTCCAGAGCCTTAATGCGTTCACGCTCTTCGCTGGTTGGCCCAGGGCGTTGGCCGGCGTCGGTCTGATGGCGACGAATCCAGCCATGCAGGGTTTGCGCTGCACAGCCGATCTTCGGGGCAATGGCCTCAATGGTGGCCCACTCGGAGGGGTAGTCGTTCAGGTGCTCCAGAACCATGCGCACGGCACGTTCACGGATTTCAGGGGAGTAGGTCGTAGTCTTTCTCATGGTCTCATCTTCTCAAGAGTTGAGGCCTCCACGAAACCCGGGGCGATTCA
>NZ_JAEILC010000202.1:0-3842 GCF_016307435.1 Pseudomonas sp. S4_EA_1b
GGGCACCTCGAATAACGCGAGGTTTTCAGTGAATCCGACCGCCAAATGATGGCCATGATCGAATTCGGTTCGATTTCTGCGGCGAATCACCGCTTTCTGGGCGGTGTCGCCCCGTTTTTCTTCCGAATCGCCCTCTGCAGCGGCGATTCGGCCCACTCCGGGCGTCAGAAGGCCTTGATTCCCGCCTTCTGGAAGTACACCAGCCGCTTCAAGTTGTAGCAGGCCGCCATCATCGTCATCGCAAAGTTCGCGCGCCCCTGTCCGATGGTACGGATCAACTTGCCGCCCATCTGCTCGATGCTCGCGAACACGTGCTCCACTCGGGCACGCGTCTTGGCGATGCGGTGGTTGCGCCGTTGCTGACACTCGGAAAGGGGCTTGTTGCGGTACCCCTTCCTCTGGATCTGATTACGATAGCCGTGATCCTTGAGCCAGCCCTCCCGGTCTGCGCTGGTGTGGCCTCGGTCCGCATAGACATCGCGGCTCGTGTTGCTCCGGTCGATGAGCGCATCGAAGTGCTTGCTGTCATGGACGCTGGCCGTATCAGTCTCGAATTTGCGGATGATCTTGTACTTCTTGTCCACGTTGACCGAGAGCTTGTAGCCGAAGTGGTTCTTGCCGTGCTTCTGCGTCCAGGTGGCATCCGTATCCTTCTGGCGCCGTTTGGCTGGCTTCCAGTTAGCCGGCATCGCGCCTTCCCTGACCAGCTTGTTCTCCTCACGGCTGTTACGTTGCTTGGGAGCAGGCACCAGCGTGGCATCGACGATTTGGCCGCCGCGGGCGATGAATCCGTGCCGGAGCAGTTGGGCCGTGACACCGTCGAACAGGACCTTCGCGCCGGCGTCGCCGATGCGGTTCTCGAACGTCCACACGGTCGTTCGATCCGGAATATTGACCGCGCTGGCCAACCCGCAGAATCGCTTGTAGCTCATCCGGTCAAGCAACTGGTACTCCATCTGTTCATCCGACAGGTTGTACAGCCGCTTGAGCACCAGAATCCGCACCATCGTCTCCGTCGGATACGGCGGGCGACCGCCTTGAGGGCTGACAGGGCGCGGCGCTACCCGATCGACTTCCGCCGCAAGTGCCGCGAAATCGATGTACGACTCGATCTGGGCCAGCGGATCTCCAAGCGTGTCGATCTTCTTCCGATGATGTTCGTCAGCGAACAGGTCCGTCTTGATGGCAGTGCGCTTCTTCATGGCTGGTGTCAGAGAACGAAATCAGGACAACGCAATTTTACCAATCGCAGGGGGCCGAGGTTTTTCGAGGTGCCCTTTATCCACCAGGCCTATCAGCAAGCGCTGAACGACCCTGCTGGAGTGTTGCAGCCATGAGCAACATGCCACAGAGCGACGAATTGGATGCCCTCTCGTTGAAAGGCCGCAGTGGCTTTACCCGCATTATTTATGCCACTAGATACTCGCTGGCAGGCTTGCGGGCAGCGTTTCAAGGCGAAGCCGCTTTCAGGCAGCTGCTGTTATTAAATGCAGTGCTTCTGCCGCTGGCTTGTCTGGTGGATGCAACGCCCAGTGAGCGCGTGTTACTGATACTCGTGCCGATGCTGGCGTTGATAGTGGAGCTACTCAACTCAGCCATAGAGAGCACTGTTGACCGTATTTCCCTGAGCATCCACCCACTGTCTAAACAAGCCAAGGATATGGGAAGTGCGGCGCAACTCATTGCACTGATACTGATTGCCCTTACTTGGGGTTTGATCCTGTTATAGCTCCCCATTCTTAAATTATAAAAGGCTACCCATTATGCCTCCCCGCATACCAGCGTCCGCTGATGCCTCCAATGCGAAAGAAAAACTTGGCCTTAGCGAACACCTGGCCTCCCTTTTTGGCAGTGCAGCGCTGTTAGTAGCTTTGCTGACCCTGTTACGCGTGGCCCTATTACTTTTCAACCGAGAGCTGATTGGAGCTACCGCGTGGACCAGCCTGGCAGAAGCGTTTTTTAATGGCCTGCGTTTCGACTTGCGCTTAGTGGTCTATATCTGCGCACCACTGACCCTGGCATTGGCATATCGCCCGGCAATGGTCTGCCGGACATGGCAACGCATTTGGCTGGGGACTTGCGCAGCGGTAGCTATCCTGCTCGGCATGATTGAACTGAACTTCTATCGAGAGTTTCATCAGCGTCTCAACGCATTGGTCTTTCAATATTTGCAAGAAGACCCGGCAACTGTGCTGAGCATGCTCTGGTATGGCTTTCCAGTGCTGCGCCTACTGGGTGCCTGGCTGGCGTTGAGCGCTCTCTTTTTCGTACTGCTGGGTTGGCTGGATATACGCACTCGTGGCAAGGGCCGCTCAACCGTCGAGTCGCGCCGAACAATGAATAAGCTTGGTCATGGTATGGCGCTGCTGCTTTGTCTGGCTATATCGGTCGTTGTGGCGCGAGGTACTTTGCGGCAAGGGCCGCCACTACGCTGGGGGGATGCATTTACCACAGACTCAATGTTTGCCAACCACCTAGGCCTCAATGGCACCTTGAGCCTTTATGCCGCGGCCAAGAACCACTACTCAGGTGATCGCGCCGACAAGGTTTGGAAGAGCCGCATGCCCGCAGATCAAGCGACGACCCTGACACGCGATCTCTTATTCACCGAACACGACCGCCTAGCAGACCAGAACACAGCAGCGATCCGCCGCGATTTCCAGCCCCCACAAGACAGGCGCCTGCCGATCCGCAATGTCGTAGTGATTCTGATGGAGAGTTTTGCTGGGCACTTTGTTGGCGCGCTCGGCAGCGAAGCTGGCATCACACCGAACTTCGACCGACTGGCTCAGGAGGGTGTGCTGTTTCGCCGCTTCTTCGCTAATGGCACCCATACCCATCAAGGCATGTTTGCCAGCATGGCCTGTTTCCCAAATTTACCCGGTTTCGAGTACTTGATGCAGACTCCGGAAGGAGGCCACCAATTCTCCGGTCTGGCTCAGTTGCTTAGCACTCGCGACTTCGACGATCTGTATGTCTACAACGGCGATTTTGCCTGGGATAACCAACGTGGCTTTTTCAGCAACCAGGGCATGACACGGTTTATCGGTCGTAATGACTTTGTTGACCCCGTGGTATCTGACCCGACATGGGGAGTGGCTGACCAGGATATGTTTGATCGCGCTGCAGAAGAACTGTTCAAGCAAGACCCGAAGAAACCCTTCTATGCACTCCTGCAAACGCTTTCAAACCATACGCCTTACGCGCTGCCAGGTGTGTTGCCTGTTGAGCCCGTGACAGGGCAAGGTTCGCTTGATCAGCACCTGACAGCTATGCGTTATTCTGACTGGGCTCTGGGACGATTTTTTGAAAAGGCTCGTAAAGCGCCTTATTTCAAAGACACCCTATTCGTGGTCGTGGGTGACCATGGCTTTGGTGCTCAAGAGCAGTTAACCGAGATGGATCTGTACCGGTAATCCCCCCTGAAATCAGCCCTCGTCAGAAGTAGAATTTTCTCCTAATCGGATCAAGGAAATTTTGCGTGAAGACATCGCGTTTTTCGGACAGCCAGATCATCGCCATCCTCAAGCAGGCTGAAGCCGGCAGCCCAGTTCCGGCGCTGTGCCGCGAGCATGGCATCAGTTCGGCGACCTTCTACAAGTGGCGTGCCAAGTTCGGCGGCATGGATGCATCATTGATGACCAGGCTGCGTGAACTGGAAGAGGAGAACCGTCGGCTCAAGAAGATGTACGCCGAGGAGCGCCTCAAGGCCGAGATCATCCAGGAGGCCATGGCAAAAAAGTGGTAAAGCCATCTCAGCGGCGCGAGATGGCGCAGCAGGCGGTTCGTTCAGGCAAAGCCAGTATCAAATTAGCGTGCCTGTCGTTTGGTATCAGCACGAC
>NZ_JAEILC010000203.1:0-4134 GCF_016307435.1 Pseudomonas sp. S4_EA_1b
CCCTACATATGAAAAAAAATTTCGGGAGCCTATATCTGAAACAAACAAACTCAACGACTCTTTAGAAATATTACCCTGATAAACTTTCATCATTTCAACCCCAAGCTATCAAGAACCGACTAAGGGACATTTCCCTCAAAAACTTTTGTATCACTTCCCTTCTTGGGGAAATATGTTTCATTCGGAGCTTGGTTCCATTCGACCACCTTAATCCGAGAGCTAGACACGTCATATAGTGCACGCCCCTCAGGACCGTAGACAACAACATGCCGATTTCCAAGATTCGCATAAGAAT
This sequence comes from Pseudomonas sp. S4_EA_1b, assembly GCF_016307435.1. Classification (NCBI taxonomy): domain Bacteria; kingdom Pseudomonadati; phylum Pseudomonadota; class Gammaproteobacteria; order Pseudomonadales; family Pseudomonadaceae; genus Pseudomonas; species Pseudomonas sp. S4_EA_1b. Next base: position 296 of record NZ_JAEILC010000203.1, read on the forward strand.
CGGGAGTTTGCCCTTGCAACGGATACTGAACACCACCACGCGTTCCCGTGACGATCACATTCGTTTCCCTGAGTCCCTTGATATAATCTAAACCAATAGTATTACCGGCAGAGTCCGTAATGAACCTGGGTGTATTTGGAGCATTAGTAGTTGCTTTTGCACCGCTTCAACCCGGCAATAGGACGTTGCTTCTTATTAAATCACAGACTAGAAAGCTTCCACAGTATCGCGTAAGGCAGCTCGTCATCCACAATATCAAGCAAGCGAAAATAATAAACAGCCAATGAACTTTCTAAGCCCTTATGAACAAATGCACCATCAGACATAACACGATAAGAGGCGTATTCCATAAACTTGTCAGAACCAAGAGAGCTAAGAGCATTTTTAATCTGACTATAGGTCGCCCCCGTCCCAACCGGAAGCAATTCAGGCGGCGGCCGGCATACGGCCATGTCATCATTTTCAACATCCCTGTAGTAGGCTCTTCTAAATGCAGGCTCACTGCAGGCCCAATAGAGGGATAGCAAACGAAATTTTTCCTCTCCCTCATCAGAAAAAGCGTCAGCTAAAAAATACTGATCGTCTGAAATTTTGTATGCACCGTCGTCCATAGCGATAACGCATTGCTCCCGTACATCAACGGCGTCCCCAACCTTTGACTTGCACAGCGATGACCATTCCTTCATCTTAAACACCTCAATCCTATTGTGGCCATTTGAATATTCGGCCTTCGACCCTGTCAGCCTTAAGCGCACTCTCTGCGGCTGCTTTGGCCGATCCCTCCGGCATATTTTTAACAGAGTTTATGATCTCTTACTGCCAGGTCTGTAACTTTGAATCTGGCAAGGACGTCGGATAGCTTGCGCCAGGAGCACGATACTTGGCGTCCCAGACGATCACAGATCACGATGATGGATCATACGTAATGTAATCTGCACCAGGGAGTGACGCTTTCCCAGGTCCGGAAATTGGTGTTTGCCCCGACTCAAGACGGAGAAACATTCCACGCCGCTGCAATACGTGAACTGCGTGAGGAGACCGGTATTCAGGTCAACACAGTTGTAGGGCCTGTGGCAGATCGGAGGTTTTCAATGCTCCTGCCCAGCGGCGAGACGGTATTCGCAGTTGAGCAGTATTTCGTTGTGCACGCGGAAAGCCAGATCCTTTCTAGCTCCGAATGGACCTTACAGGAGACTCAGGTCATGGCAGATCATCACTGGTGGTCCGCTCCCAAGCTGAGATCTACTGGAGAAACGGTATGGCCAGAGGCGTTAGTGAGATGCTCGTGGATGCAGGTGTCTTCGAACCGGATGCGTAACCGTCACCGCGAGTCCATATGCGTTTTTACACACTCTGGGCCAGAAGCAGACGCTCGAAGGTATCCACGTAAATTCGAGTGAATCAGCTTTTGTTGACTGACGCGCGATCTTAATAAGGCCACATGCAACACGCCCTGGCGTTCGCCAAGGCTTCTGCATTTTCCGCGAGTAAGGTCAGGTCACTACCTTGGGGCTGGGATACTCGTCCCGTCCCGCACCTGCATCAGCGCAAACCCCAACAGATTCAAACCTTTCCACAGATTTGGATTGTTGGCATCCGCGCTGTCCTGTGCGAGCCCTATACCCCAGACGTTATCAACGGGGCTGGCTTCGACAATAACGCGCGAACCGGTTTGTAGAAGATATTCGTTTAACTGCGGATTCTGAGAGAACTTGGCCTGGTTCGCTCGAACAACAATGTCGTATCGGTGTTGCAGCCAAACCTTATCATTAAATCCGCGAACCTTTCGACCAAGTGCTTTGGCAGCATTAGGAGTAGGAGCGCGGAGCACCTGCGCACGATTTTCCTGATCGTCGAACAAGGCCGCTTTCTCGGCCATCATGAAGTGTTCGGCCGTCGGGTAATATTGCCCCTCGATAATGAACCCGGCCTCGAACCATTGGCTGAAGCACGAAGCCGTGACGACAGTTTTGCTGCGCTGGTGCCCCCAGAAAAACGTAAACCTCAGATGCTCTCCAGAGTTGAAACGGGAGCACAGTCTTTTCAGATGTTCAGAGTCGTTCAAAAATATATCCTCGCTGACGAAGATCAAAGTTACAGCTACTGTGCTGACCAAGGCAATCAGGAAGTTTGGTAGGTCTTCGGCTCAAAAATTCAGTCTCGGTGTTTCGGATGTAAACTAAACGGTAACGTCCGGTAGACACGTCTTGACGGAATCATCTTAGGCCGATGGCGCGAGCAAGGCGCCCTTGTTGACAGTTGCGGTGGAGCATTTACGGGCTTTTGGTGTCCGGGAGAGGACCTTTGGCCCAGTGGTCAGATGCTTGGCCGCGCAGGTAAGGTTGAACCTCGCGGGCCGTATCTGCGAACCGAGTAGCACTGTTGCCTTTATTGTCATATCTGAACCAGTGATCGCCTCCCATAACCGCCCCTAAACGAATACGCTTATTCGGATGCAGGTGTGCCGCGACCACCTTTGCCGGCGGGATCTGTTCACCCCAAGACATAGTCACTCCCTCTGCGGGGCTAACAGCTACCTCAATGACGAATCCCCCTCCATGCCTATCAAATTGAAACGTGATCAGATCAATTTGTTGTCCTGTATTGCGGCGAAAATGGGGAGGCGATCCCTTGAACCCCATGCTACGAAGGATCGGGATGACATGTTCCTTTAATGCGGCATCGATTTTTTCGCGTTCCATTGCATTACTCTACTTGGCAAAAGAAGAAGATGTTCAGTAATACGTTTAGCAATTAGATGGACGTCCACTTATGCGGCAGAAGCTCAGTAATCTCGCTCGCCCGCTGCGTAGGCAGGCGTGTAAGAACATCCTTCAAGTAAGCATACGGATCATGCCCATTGAGCCGCGCAGACTGGATCAAACTCATGATCGCTGCGGCACGTTTACCACTGCGTAGCGAACCTGCGAACAACCAATTCGAGCGCCCAAGAGCCCACGGCCGAATTTGATTCTCGCACCAATTGTATCGATGGGCACAGCACCGTCATCGAGATAGCGCCTTAGCGCTATCCAGCGTTTGAGGCTATACGACGCGCTTGGATCAGTTGTGGCGGGTGAGATGTTAGTGTTGGTTGGGTGCTGCTTCCAACATTATCACCGCCGGTATCGTGCAGACAGCCGTCGATACCCAGCGCCATTTGATCGTTGCTCATGAGGTGACCAATATCGGTTCCGACCGCGATCAGCTCAATGGCTAAGCAGGCACGCGAGGCCATCGCATCGGTTACTTGGTCGGTGGTGGCTGACCGAGGCTATTTTAAAGGTGAGGAAATCCTGGCCGGGCACACGAGGCTTCATGAAGGAAGCGCCTCAACGAGCGCCGCAAGCAGCAAGCAGACGCTCGCCACGAGGGTAAGCCGTAATCGCATCGGCATGTACCAAGCGGGCAAGCTTATAACCCGCAAGAGCTTCCTGTCCTGCCGGAGGTGGACGACTAAGCCTATGACCAACAGCAAGCAGCCCAAGGGCATTGGCAGTAACGTGGCGATCCAAGCGATAAGTGCAGGTATAACACTCCAGATGAACCGGTCGCTGCGCTGCTTGGCACTCATATCTCGCATGGTCATGGCGAAACCCCAGTGCAAGGCTCCGACGAAGCTCAGGATGACTGCTCCATAGTTAACAAGCGCAATCGCAAACAGCGTCCGATAGTCGAGAGAGAACGGAATCAGCAGTGCCAGAACAATAAACGGCAACAGACCGCCATAACCCAGCAGGGTGACGTGCTTTGGCGCAGGGGTTGAAGGGAACCCATTCATTTGTATTCCTTGCAGTGAGCGACACTCAAGACTGTAGGTGGGGATTCCATGACCATCC
>NZ_JAEILC010000204.1:0-1211 GCF_016307435.1 Pseudomonas sp. S4_EA_1b
GCCACGGTTGACCACGCCCCAGCGCGTGGGCAAATGGCCGAGGAACAGGTTCTCGGCCACGCTCATTTCCGGCACCAGGTGCAGCTCTTGGTGAATCACCGCCACGCCGCTGGCGATGCTGTCGGCCGCGCATTTGAAGGCCAGGGTCTGCGCGCCGATATGCAGCGCGCCGCTGCTGGGGATATAGGCCCCGCCGAGGATCTTCAGCAGGGTCGATTTGCCCGCGCCGTTCTCGCCCATCAACGCATGCACTTGCCCGGGCTGGGCGGTAAAACTGATGCCGTCCAGCGCCTTGACCCCGGGAAAGGTCTTGCCGATGCCGTCAAACCGCAAGGCCGCAGCGGTCATTTCCACAGCCCGATCTTGGTCAGTTCTTCCTGGAAGTTGGCGCGGGTGATCAGGGTCACTTCGTCCATGGCGGTGTATTTAGGCGGCTCTTTGCCGGTGGTCACCCACTCGAACATCATCTCGGCGGTTTTGTAGCCTTCGATATGCGGGCTTGGCAGCATGGAGCCGTAGAAGCCGCTGTCGGGTTTTTTCAGTTCGCCGATGGCATCGGTGCCATTGATGCCGATCCCGATCACATTGGCCGCCTTGAAACCGGCCGCTTCAGTGGCGCGCACGCCGCCGAGCACGGTGTTGTCGTTCATACCGCCGATGATCAGGTTTTTCACGCCGCTTGGGAGTTTGACCAGCGCCGAGTTGGCGGCGTCCATGCTGCCCGGTACATCCAGGGTTTTCAGCGGCGCGGTGAGGATATGGTCCGCGGGGATGCCGGCTTTTTTCAGCGAATCGATCGAACCGTCGGTGCGTTTCTTACCGGTATCGAGCTCGTTGAAAGTGGTGATCACCGCGTAGGTTTCTTTCCAGTCCCAACCGCGTTTTTTCGCTTCATCCGCCATGGCCGCGCCCTGCTTCTGGCCTACCTCAAACGCGGCCATGCCCAGGTACGGCACGTCTTCCATAAACTTGCCCTTGGCGTCGACAAAACGGTCGTCCACCGCCATGACTTTCATATCGTTGAGCTTGGCCTTGGCCACAATCGCCGGGCCGAGGGACACATCCGGCGGGCAGATCACAAAACCCTTGGCGCCGTTGGCGGCCAGGCTGTCGATGGCCGACAGGGTCTTCTCGCCGTCGGGCACGGCGATCTTGATCAACTCAAACCCCTTGTCCTTGGCGGCCTTTTCAGCGAAGGCCCACTCGGTCTG
>NZ_JAEILC010000205.1:0-1823 GCF_016307435.1 Pseudomonas sp. S4_EA_1b
CAGTCTCACCTTTGACTTTGATAAAGAACCAAAACCAGGGAGTGACATTTTGCTGGAAAAATATATTTTCGGAAATACACCAGAAACAGCGATTGATCAATCGCTTTTATCAAATCTCAACTCTCAGACTTTTGAGATGCCGATGGGGTGTAACGCATTATTTGTAAATTGCCCTGATGAAACCACGTATGGCTGGTTGTTAATTGATGGAGTCTTTCTTGATCAAGAAGCCTATGTTAATTGGCGAGACAATCTGATGGAGAAGGGTTTCCCGCCTCGCAGTCCGGAAGAGCTTGCTGAGGATAAGCGAATAGCGGAGGAAGATAGAAGGTTGGCAAACCTTCGGCCCAAAAAGATGGGAAAAATAGCGATTGCCCGGGTTCGTGATCTGGATAATTACTGCGTGGCACTAATTGAATTGGATGTAAACAATACAACGGTTAAAGATATTCGACGTTTAATTACTAAGGCGAACGGGGTTGAAGCTGGGGAGAGGCCATTGGCGTCAACTAACTATTTTACTGCTCAAGGCTTAAAGGATTTGGCTGATAAATACAAAGGCAATTATTCAATGACTGTTACTATAAGGCACCAGTTGGCGAGTGTTGTGATGGATAAAGGATACGGCCATCCGAAAGTAAGGGTTCCAAGCGATACCCGATCTACGCTGGCGGACAATGTGCGCTTGGCTGATATGAAGGGGGAGGTTATTGTGTATTTTTATAATGGTATTCCTTCAACTCCGTTTAGCTGGAAAGATTTTCTCATCGGCGACTTATTCGCTTCTCTGCTTGGTGAGTCTGGGAACTATCTTTGATTTTTCGTGGTATTTTGCTTTTTAGGGATGCTCTGAAATAGCCGGATATTTTCCGGCTATCGAGCCCTCAGCACTTTTTGAGGGCGACGCACGTCGAAAATTGATCAACCCTCTTCATTTTTCAGCCCCTCGGCCACTGCAAAGCGCTTCGCAGCAGCCATTTCCTGCATCACGCGCACACCTCTCCTACGTTCGCCAACAAGTATCGACGGGCCATCCACAAGTTCGACAGCACGAACAGCATCACCATCTGAGCGGTGTTCTTGGCCAAACTCCGGAAGCGCACTTTTTTATAGCCAAACTGGCGTTTTAGGCTCCCCAAGTCCAATGGAACGAAAACGTACGCCAGTTGAGCTATGAGTCACCATCTAGAGCAATGCCAATGCTGTCGCAGGGAGGGCGAAAAAACCTCGATTGATGGACGACCGGTCAGTCGCAAATAATATGAGCCCATGCAAATGGAATGCAAGCCGGCACAGATCAATGCAAGCTCGCTCGCAGCTAATGTGAGCCAGAAGGCTTCGTCAATTGCAGTTAATCTGAGCTGAGAAATGCGTTGAATGCGAGCAGGGGCGTTTTCGATTGCAAGCCGTTACACATAGGAAAGCCATTTGACGGCAACGCATGCGAGCCCGGCAATGGAAATATGGTGGCGCTACTTGCACCCAATCGGGAGGCGGTAAGAAGAAGCCACGCAACCGCACTGGCCTTAGGCGGAACGTGTGAGGGCGCGCCTGGATTAAGGCCTCACTACCATCCCGACTATTACGGCGCGTACTTTCGAGACCCTGACGGTAACAAGCTTTGTGTCTGCTGCCACAGCCCAGCATAAGATTAGTCGGCGTTTATAAAGAGAGCTGCCAACGCTCAAGCAAAGTCGAGGGCATCAACCCAATAGCTCGTGGACTTTACGTAGCCGAAAGACTTTAAAACGGCCCACGGGTTTTCTCATAGCCTTGACCTAGAGCTGCCGCCGTATGCATCCCCACCTACGACCCGCGTCCAT
>NZ_JAEILC010000206.1:0-1206 GCF_016307435.1 Pseudomonas sp. S4_EA_1b
TAGGGAGACGCTGCAAAAATAGCCAACCGTCCCCACCCTTGGCACACTGAGTACCTTCAACCAGCCACCCTCTCCGTGAGCGTTACGCGCGTGCAGAAGACCTTCTCCGAACTCGAATACACCAGCAAAAAAAAGCAGACTCGCCGAGATCGCTTCCTGGCTGACCTTGAACAGCTGGTGCCCTGGGCACTGCTGGAGGCGCAAGTGGCGCCGTTCTATAGCGACACCACAGGCAAGCGCGGACGCCCTGCGATTAGGTTGTCACGCATGCTGCGCATGTATGTTGTGCAGCAGTGTTTCGGTTTCTCCGATGAAGGTTGCGAAGATGCCGTCTACGACAGCCAGGCCATCCGTGGTTTTATGGGCATCGACCTGGGCCGCGAGTCGGCACCGGATGCCACTACCTTACTGCGTTTTCGCCGCTTGCTGGAAACCCATCGGCTAACGCGGGTGCTGTTTGAAACGATTAACCTGCATCTGGCCGGCCGGGGTCTGCTGTTCAAGGAAGGCACTATCGTCGACGCTACCCTGATCGCCGCGCCGCCCTCGGTCAAGAACCGAGAAGGCAAGCGTGATCCTGAGATGCATCAAGCCAAGAAAGGCAATCAATGGCACTTCGGGATGAAGGCTCACATTGGTGTCGACGCCACGTCGGGGCTGGTGCACAGCGTGGTAGGGACGGCCGCCAACGTGGCGGATGTCACCCAGGTCGACCAGTTGCTGCACGGTGCCGAAACCTATGTTTCGGGTGACGCTGGATACACCGGTACGGCCAAGCGACCGGAGCATGCTGAACGGGACGTTATCTGGTCGATTGCAGCCCGGCCAAGCAGTTACAAGCAGCACGGCGAAGGCAGTGTGCTGTACAGGGTCAAGCGCAAGATCGAATACGCCAAGGCGCAACTGCGTGCCAAGGTCGAGCACCCATTTCAGGTAATCAAGGTGCGCTTCAATCATCGCAAGGTTCTCTACCGTGGGCTGGAAAAGAATACGGCGCAGTTGTTCCAGTCTGTTTGGGTTGGCCAATCTGATGCTGGCCAAGCGGTATTTGCAACGGGCGGCGGGATAAATCCGTCTGAAAGGCGGGTTGACCCGCAAATCAGCAAAATGAGGGCGAAAATCGGCCCTGGAAATGCAAATAAGGCCGGTAGGTTGAAAAAAACCGGCTTGGAAATGGGGGCGGTGCGAACGGGTTAATTGTTCAGC
>NZ_JAEILC010000207.1:0-5997 GCF_016307435.1 Pseudomonas sp. S4_EA_1b
TCCTTGAGATCTACAGCCGGGCTGCTTTCTACCTGTCAACAACGATCAAGTGTGGGAGGGGGCTTGCTCCCGATAGCGGTGGCTCAGCCAACATACCTGCCAACAGTACCGCCGCCTTCGAAGCCTCGCTAAAGCTCGACATCTCCCACAGGGGATTGGCGGTATCCTTGAGATCTACAGCCGGGCTGCTTTCTACCTGTCAACAACGATCAAGTGTGGGAGGGGTTGGGCTCATTGTCTGTTCCTTCAGAGGGCTGCGTCTGGAAAAGGGATGGACCTAGCCGCTGGAAACCTGCAAAAGCTGTGTTAGATACGCAGGTGTCGTAGTGACGACATAAGCACTCTTTGTCGCGTCGTTATGAATCGTCTCGTGGTATCTGCCGTCCTTGAAATGCAGGGCGACGCCATCATCGACGGCGTAGGCGGGCTGTACGTCTTTGAGCCGGACAAGCTCAACAAACGAAGCTTCTCTTCCCGCCTCTGAACTGAAATGCGGACACAGCGCTCCTGGCAGAAAACCCAGGCCGGTAATCAGGGCGAACGCTCCCCCTGAGTCAGAGTGCCCATACTCAAACCAGCAAATCGCCCCTGCACTGACACCACACAGGACCTTACCGTTTTCCCATGCCTCTTTCAGAAGGCCCACCGCGCCAAACTCACGCCAGATAGCCACCATGGCACGGGTATTCCCGCCTGCCACGTAGATGATATCGGCTTGCTTAAACAACGATGAAATATGATCAGGGCTGGGAAAGGGTGGAATAAAGAATGTCAGCGTGCGTACGCTGCAACCAGCGCTCTCATATTTGGCCGTGAAGTCGGTAATCTTTACACGGTCGTCGCCGTTGGCGGTGGAGATATAGAGAACCGTGGGATGGGCTTTGCCGGGCGAAGCGACGATATATTCGTCGATGCGGGTCATGCGCTGCATGTCTTCGCTGGACTCGCCGCCGATGACAATGATGTTTTTATCCATGGTGAACTCCTGTCTCAGCACGGCGACATACCCAGGTCTTAGGGTATCCCCAAAATGCCCGTAGGGTTTCACGCTCATTTCATCCTAGCTTTAGATGGTTGCCACGATTAAACCCCAGACGAAACTGGCGGTATTGGCTGAGCTGGCAGAGCGAATCCGGTCTGTCGTCTAGTACAGTCCAAATGTGGGAGGGGGCTTGCCCCCGATTGCGGCTCAGCCAGCTCATCTGTAGCTGGTCCACCGTCATAGGGGGCAAGCCCCTCATACATTTGTTGACCTTGCAGGCTTTCAGCGCTCAGCGCCGGCTGCTGACCTCAGCCGGCACATCATCCCCGGCCATGCGCTTGCGGAACAACGCAGTGCGCGCCAGCAGCAACGTGGTGACTGGCACGGTGATCGACAGCAGAATCGGGATCAACCAGCCATGCAGCACCGGCCCGGATTTGAGCACCGAAAAGTAGATGATCGACGCCAACGCCACGCACCACGCGCCCAATGTCGAGGCCAGGGCCGGTGGGTGCATGCGCTGGAAGAAGTCCTTCATGCGCAGCAGCCCTAGTGCGCCAATCAGTGCAAACAGGCTGCTGAGTACCAGCAGCACGCCCACCACGATTTCCATCCATATCGGCATCATTCAATCACCTCTCCACGCAGCAGGAATTTGGCCAGGGCAAACGAGCCCACGAAGCCGAACAGCGCGATCAGCAGCGCCGCTTCGAAGTAGGTGTCACTGGCATAACGAATGCCCAGCACCAGCATCATCAGCATTGCCAGGATGTACAGATAGTCCAGGGCCAGAACCCGGTCTTGGGCCGATGGGCCTTTGAACAGGCGTATCAGGGTCAGCACCATGGCCAGGGAAAACAGGAACAGGCTGAACAGGATCGCGTTGGCGAGCAGGGGGCTCATTCGAAGATCTCCATCAGGGGCCGCTCGTAGGTGGATTTGAAGTGCTCGATAAACTGCGCTTCATCGTCCAGATCGAATACGTGCAGCAGCAGGATGCTGCGGTCCAGCGCCAGTTCCGACCAAATGGTGCCGGGTACCACGGTGGTGATCATCGACAGCGCCGCCAGGCCGTTGGGGTCACGCAGGTCCAAGGGGATCTTGATAAAGCACGAGCGCGGCGGGCGCGAGCCGCAGGTCAGCACGCCCCAGGCCACTTGCAGGTTGGACACGATCACGTCGCGCCCCACCAGCAGCAACAGGCGCAGAATCACGCCCGGACGGCGGATGCGGATCGGCAGCGGCCGCAACGGCGCCATCATCAGCGGGGCCAGAAAGCCCAGCAACGCGCCGAGCAGCAGATTGCCAGGGCTGACGGACAGGTTCAGCACCAGCCACAGCAGCCACAACGCCAGGGACAGCCACGGGGCAGGGAATAGGCGCTTCATGGTTGCACCTGTGCGGCAGTGGCCTTGGCTTCAGGGCTGGGCACCGGGCGCGTGGCCATGACGGCCATCACGTACTGTTCGGGGTTGTTCAGGCTCTGGGCGGTGGCCTGGGTGTAGCGCATCAGCGGTTCTGCCTTGAAGGTCAGCGCGATGCTCAGCCCCAGTAAGAAGAAGATCGGCAGGCATTCATAGCGACGCAGCAGTGGCGACGGGCGTTCTTCCGGGGTCCAGAAGCGCTGGATGCCCATACGCGCAAACGCGATCAGCGAGGCCAGGCCGGACAGGATCAACAGCACCACCAGGCCCCACGCGGCGGGCCGGATCGGCGCGTCGGCGCTGGCACCGAGGCCCAACGGGTTGACCAGTGCGCTCAACAGGCTGAGCTTGCCGATAAACCCGGACAGCGGCGGCATGCCGATAATCAGCAGGGCGCAGGCCACGAAGCTCAAGCCGAGGAAGGCCATGGTCCAGGGGATCACCTGGCCGATCACGGCTTTCTGCTCATCGTCCAGGTTCACGCCGGGTCGAGGGTGCAGGGACTCCATGGCTTTGGGCAAGGCGTCGATTTCTTCATCCAGCGGCAGGTCGTTGGCCGAGCGCGAACGCTCGATCAGTTCGGCCAGCAGGAACAGGGCACTCAAGGCCAGGGTGGAGCTGATCAGATAGAACAACGCGCCGGCGGTCAGGTTCGGCTGGGCGAAGCCTACCGCCGATAGCAGGATCCCGGCCGAGACCAGGATACTCAGGCTCGCCATGCGCTCCAGGCGCTGCGCCGCTACCATCGCCAGCGCCGCACAGATGATCGTGGCCATGCCGCCGTACACCAGCCAGTCGCCGCCGAACAACGCCGACGCGCCGGCCTGGCCGGAAAACAGCAGGGTCCACAGGCGCAGCACGGTGTACACGCCGACCTTGGTCATGATCGCGAACATCGCCGCCACCGGCGCACTGGCTGAAGAGTAGGCCGGCGCCAGCCAGAAGTTCAGCGGCCACATGCCGGCCTTGGCCAGGAAGGCGGTGGCGAGGATCGCCGCACCGGCGTGCAGCAGGCCGCGATCGGCCTCGGGCACCAGCGGGATTTTCAGCGCCAGGTCGGCGAAGTTCAGCGTGCCGGTAACCCCGTAGATCATCGCCGCGCCGATCAGGAACAGCGACGACGCCAACAGGTTGATCGCGATGTAATGCAGCCCCGACGATACCCGCGCGCGGCCGGAGCCATGCAACATCAACCCGTAGGACGCGGCCAGCAGCACCTCGAAGAATACGAACAGGTTGAACAGGTCTGCGGTGAGGAATGCGCCGTACAGGCCCATCATCTGGATCTGGAACAGCGCGTGGAAACTGGTGCCGGCGCGGTCCCAGCGCGCCATGGCGAACAGCAGCGCACTGACGCCGATGATCCCGGTGAGCACCAGCATCAGCGCCGACAGTTGATCCACCACTAGCACAATACCGAACGGCACTTGCCAGTTGCCCGGCAGGTACACACCGATGGAGCCGGGGCCGCCTTGCTGCGTCCAGTACAGCAGCAGGATCGCCGTGGCGAGGCCAAGCACGCTGGAAAACAGGTTGATACGCGCCTTGAGTGGCCGGCGTTTCTCGCTGAGCATCAGCATCAGCGCGGCGGTGAGCAACGGCAGCAGGATCGGGGCGACGATCAGTTGGTTGACCCAATTCATTCCCTGGGCTCCCGGCCGTCCACATGGTCGGTGCCGGTCAGGCCCCGCGATGCCAGCAACACCACCAGAAACAGCGCGGTCATGGCGAAGCTGATCACGATGGCGGTCAGCACCAGGGCCTGGGGCAGGGGATCGGTATAGTGCAACAGATCCTGCGGCACGCCGTCCTTGATGATCGGCTCCTTGCCGATAAACAGGCTGCCCATGCTGAAAATGAACAGGTTGACCCCGTAGGACAGCAGGCACAGGCCCATCACCACCTGGAACGTCCGTGGCCGCAGGATCAACCAGACGCCGGAGGCCGCCAGGACCCCAATGGCAATTGCGATGACTTCTTCCATCAGGCGGCTCCTTCGGTTGCAGCGACTGCTTTAGGCTGGTTGCTCGGTTTATGCGCACGCACCGATTGGTGGCCGAGGGCGGTGAGCATCAACAGGGTCGAACCGACCACCATGGCGTACACGCCCACATCGAAGAACAACGCGCTGGCGATATGGATATCTCCCAGCACCGGCACGCTCAGATGCAGGGTGTGGGTGGTGAGGAACGGATAGCCGAAGCACAGCGCACCGAGCCCGGTGAGGGTCGCGGAAAACAAACCGAAGCCCATCCAGCGCATCGGCCGCAGACTCATCTGCGCCTCGACCCACTGCGTGCCGGCCACCATGTATTGCAGGATAAACGCCACCGACATCACCAAGCCCGCGACAAACCCGCCGCCCGGTTGGTTGTGGCCGCGCATAAACAGATAAAACGACACCACCAGCGCAATCGGCAGCAGCAAGCGCACCAGCACCGCCGGCACCATCATAAAGCCCAGGGCGGTGTCGCTGGCCTGGCGTGGGTTGACCAGGTCAGTGGCCACGTCCGGCGCCAACTGCCGCTGTTGTGGCGGCAGCTCCATACTTTCCTTGGATGGGCGGAAACGCCGCAGCAGGGCGTAGACCGTCAGCGCCACGGCGCCGAGCACGGTGATTTCGCCCAGGGTATCGAAGCCTCGGAAGTCGACCAGCATCACGTTCACCACATTGCTGCCGCCACCTTCGGGCAGGGCGCGGCTGAGGTAGAACGAGGAGATATCGTTGGGGGTCTGGCGGGTCAGCATCGCGTAGGACAGCAAAGCCATGCCACCACCCACCACGGTGGACAGCAGGAAGTCGCGGACCCGGCGCACCCTGGCCCTGCGCAAGGTATTAGGCAGCGGCGAAACCTCTTCGATCCGCCGTGGCAGCCAGCGCAGGCCGAGCAGGATCAGCACGGTGGTCACCACTTCCACCACCAGTTGGGTCAAGGCCAGGTCCGGCGCCGAGAACCACACAAATGTAATGCAGGTCATCAGCCCACACACGCTGACCATGGTCAGGGCGGCGAGCCGGTGGTATTTGGCTTGCCAGGCGGCGCCCAGGGCGCAGGCGATCGCCAACACCCATAGGGTTACGAACACCACCGAACCGGGGATTTTCGGACGGTCGCCCCAGCTAAGGCCACTGTTGAGCATGGGGATCATGCCGCCGATCAGCGCCACCAGTACCAATAGGAACAACTGCGGTTGCAGGCGCTTGGTGCTGATGCGTTTTTCGATCTTGCGCACGCCGCGCATCATCACCACCAGGCTGCGTTCGAAGCCGCGCTTGCCGTTGAAATAACTGATCACCGGCGGGTACTTGAAACGACCGCGCTTGAGCTGTTTGCGTAGCATCAGGTACAGCACCACACCGCCGGACATCGCCACCAGGCTCATGATCATCGGTGCGTTCCAGCCGTGCCAGATCGCCAGGCTGTACTCGGGTAGCACGCCGCCCACCACCGGCAACGCGGCGGCGGCGAGGATCGAACCGACTATCTGCGCCGGAAAAATCCCCACCAGCAGGCAGGTGAATACCAGCAGTTCCACCGGTGCGCGCATCCAGCGCGGTGGCTCGTGGGGGGTGTGGGGCAGGTTGGTGGG
>NZ_JAEILC010000208.1:0-3278 GCF_016307435.1 Pseudomonas sp. S4_EA_1b
GGGTTTTGCCCGTTGAAATGTGACGGGCATCGCCTCTGATTATGTAACATTACGTTACGCATAATGTATATTATGTTAAATCATATGTCATTCTAGAAATGTTCATGAGGCTCACCAGCGCTGCAGAGAATCCGTTCCCGGAACGTTTGCAACTGCGCAATTGGCTAATGATTGAATTGCTCTTGGAGACAGGCATCCGTCGTGGAGAACTTCTGAAGTTCTACACCACGGATATCAATAAACTCATGGGCACGTTGGGCGCTAACAGCTCGATCGACGGGCTGCAGGCGCGCACTCACTGCAGCTCCGCGCCGCACGCTTGATGTCGGAAGATCACGAGCGCTCGCACTGATTGATCCGTTGAGCGCCTTTGACGATCGCCCAACCTATCAATCAGCCCGCGGCTCTTTCCCCCACACGTTGACGTGACACATTCAACGCCACCAACGACGCCAGGATCGCCATCACCATCCCCGCCAGAAACCCACCGCTATACCCCGCCTGCGCAGTCAACCCCACCAGCAAGGTCGAAGACAGCATTTCCCCCAGATCACGCGTGCTTTGCACGGCGGTCATGTCCGTACCGGCCTGGTCGCTTTGCGCAGCGAAGGCCATGGAGGCGGTCATGATCACCACCGAGGTGGCGCCGGTCGCGAACGAGCCCAGGCCCACGGCCAACCAGATCAGTCCGGTTTGCGTGGCAAGCATGCCGTTGGCTTGCAGCAGCCAGGTCAACGCGGCAGCGCCGGCCATGCCTACCGCCAGGATGAACGTCGGCCACAGCCCCAACACCCGGATCAACCACGCACCACCGCCGCAGCCGAGGACGATGGTGACCACGCCGCCGCTCATGCCCAGTTGGCCGATAGCCTGCAAGGACCAACCGGCGTCATTCAGGAACAGCTTTGACAAGCCAAAACCCGACACTGACGTCATGGCCGACAACAAGGCCAGCACCACCAGCGCCAGCGCCTTCGGCCGCCTGATGAACCGCCATAATGAGGCATGCGCCACATCTGGCTGTTTTTCCTTGGCCGGTGCCACGTGCAGCCAGCCGACGCACACCAGGCTCAACAACGGCACCAAAGCCAGCAGACTGAACGCGCTGGTTTGCCCCAGGTAGCCGCTAAGCAGCAAGGTGCCGGCGCCGCCAACGAAGAAGCCGACCATGGTGCCGCCCACTTGAATGGCGTTAATCCGCGCGAGCATGTTGCCGCTAAAGTACTCGGCCGCCATGCCGTCGGTGGCGATGTCCTGGGTGGCGCTGGCCAGCGAGGCAACAATCAGCAGGCCCACGGCGATGCCTGCCGTCTCGACGCGCAGGCCGATGCTTGCCAGGCAGGCAATGCACAGCAGCACCAGTATCTGCATGGGAATGATCCAACTGCGGCGCCGCCCCAGGCGTGGGCTCCAATGGTTATCCACCTGGGGCGCCCAGAGGAACTTGACCACCCACGGTATCCCCACCAACGGCAGGAACGCCAAGGCGTGGAGCGCCGCGCCGTCATGACGCAGCAGGGTCGGCAAGGCGTCCATGGCGATGCCGAAGCAAATGCCTTGGGACAGGTACAACAGTGCAAAGGTCAGCACCATGCGCCAATGTTTCAACAGATCCAGCATTACAAGTCTCCCCTCAGGCAACATTGGCGGCGGCAGCCCGTGCCGCGCGCGTAAAAGAAATCAGGCGCCGCAATGCCCACAGGGCACTGGCCGCGCACAGCAGCAACACAAGATCGATGGGCCACAGCGGCACGCTGCCTTGTTTCAGGCTGCCGGCCAGGTGCAGCAGCGCCGCCGCCAGGAAGCCCAGGCCCGTCACGGCCAGCAGCAGGTGCAGCGGTTGATGCCTGGGGGGCATCAGGCAGGCCAGCAGCAGGCTGGCAAGCCAACCGCCCCAGAACCACCACGCCAGGTTGGCACTGCCCAGCGCCCCCGCGCAGAGCAATACCGCCGTGGCCGCCAGCAACCCGCCACCGCCGCCGACCACCAGGCGCAGTAGCACCTGCCAACCGCCGCCGGCCTTGAGGCGCCGACGCTCCAGCCACAGGTACAAGCCGCTGAGCACCAACCCCGCCGCCGCCAACGCCATGCCGAAATGCACGGCGCGCAGCAGTGACCCGCCAACAGGCACCCAGCGGTAGTCGGCAAAGTGCAGCGGCTGCACCGCAATAAACGCCTGCAACCACAGACCGCGCCCGCTGGCGCTGCTGGAGCCGACGGCGAGGCCATCAGCGGCGCGATAGGCATGCCGTTCAAAGACGGCCGTACTGGGCAGGCCTTGTTGGATACCGCTCACTTCCACCCAGGCATCCGGTTCACCCCAGTGGTGCAAGGCGACGTTCTGAGCAGAGAACCCCGGATGGGCGACGGCGTCCTGGTGCAGCAACTGATCCAGATCGACCGCCGGCGCTGAAGCCGTTGTTCGGTCGACCTGCGGCGGTGCCCCCAGCAACTGCATGAACGCTTGCTGCGGCGCGCCCGGGAACGCCTGCGCGGCTAGCCCCAAGGTGCCGAGCGCCCCTAGACCGGACAACGCGCCAGTGATACCAAACAGCAGCAACCAGGGCCCGCACCAACGGCCGATCAGGCTGTGCAAGTCATGGGCGAACACCCGTGCCCCACGGTCGCGCCGCAGGCGCTTGAGGTCTTGCAGGCGCCCACTGTGTAATGCACTGCCTGCCCAGATCACCAGCAACAACACCACGCCCAAAAAGCTGATCAAAATCCGGCCGGGAAAACCGATGAACAGACTTTTGTGCAGGTTGAACAGGATATCAGCCGCGTTGCCTGACGCCAGCTCACGGCCGCTGACGGGGTCCAAGGCGACCGTGCAGTCCTTGGGCGATGCACACAACTCGACCACCGAGTGGCGGCTGTCCGGCAAACGAATGCGCAATTCACCGAGCGCCAGGCCGCGCTCGCGAGCGATAGCCGGCCATTGCGCGACCGGTAGCGCCGGTCCGTGAGCCAACGCCGCCGGGCCGCGAAACCAGGCGCGCAAGTCTTCATGGGCCATGCTCCACGCCCCCGTCAGCAGGATCACGAACAGCAGTACTCCAAACACCCCGCCTGCCCCGGCATGTACACGCTGGACCAATGCCCTCGGTGCGCCCATCAGGTTCATCGCCAGGCTCCATCCCAAAGCAGCCAGGGCGTAAACAGCAGCAGCCAGACGCTGGAGCGACACACCACGCGTTTGCGATCCGGCGCCAGCAACGACCACAGCAGTACCGTCACCAGAAACCCCAAGCCCAGGAAGGGGTTATGCCGAGATAAGG
>NZ_JAEILC010000209.1:0-2949 GCF_016307435.1 Pseudomonas sp. S4_EA_1b
GGCCGGCGTTGGCGCCTTTGATCACCGCTGGGCCGGTGTCTTCGTTGTCGACTTCATCCCAACTCAGCATCGAAATATTCCTTCCTGGTCTGGTCTGACGGGGGTGGGCCCGTCCAAAAATTAGATGATTTGCAGGCTTCAAGGCATTGAAATACTGCGCAGAGTGTGGTCGGTGAACACCGATGTCGCACACTATGTAGTGGTCTGTTTTGTTTGTGGGCACACTATATGGTGTGTAACAGGCTTGGTCAAACCCGCCAAGCAGGATACGTCGTCGCATGCTTGTAAAGGGCTGGGCGCATCGCCTGACGGCTGCACGAGGACACGACGAAGCAAAAAATCGACGTATAGCCTAGGCCGCATCAGTCGCCAGACTTGCCGGCACCCTCACGCAGCAGGGCTTCGAAGACACGCTGCACGCGCGCGTCGTCGCTGTGGGCCACATTAAAGCGCATCGAATCGCGATGGATCGTGTCGTAGCCGAATAACGCCCCCGGTGCCAGCACCATGCTGCGTTTCAACGCCTCCTGGGCCAGTAGTTCGCCGTTTACCCCCGGCGGTAGGCGCGCCCAGATAAACATGCCGCCTTCGTAGGCCATCGGCAGTTCACAACCACAACGCCTGAGCCATTGCTCCACGCGACCACCGGCCTCCATCAGCCGTTGCACCATGCGTTTGCGGTGCTTGGCGTAGCTGCCTTCGCTGAGCATGCGGTAGACGATCTGCTCGAACAGCTCCGAGGTCACGCCGCCGCTCATCAACTTCATATTGGTCAAGTTGGCCGCCAATTGCGGCGCGGCCACCACGTAGCTGACGCGGGTGTTGGCGCTGAGGATCTTGGAAAACCCCGACAGGTAAGTCACCTGCTCAAGACCGGCGAGGCTGGCCAGGCGTGGTGGTGGGTTGGGGTGCAGGTCGCCGTAGAGGTCATCCTCGACAATATGGCAGTGGTAATGCTGGGTCAGCTGCAGCAGGCGGAACGCTTGGCTCGGGCTGAACGAATGGCCGGTGGGGTTATGCAGCACGCTGGTGGTCAGGTACAGGTTGGGACGGTGTTCGGCCAGCAGCTGTTCCAGAGCGGTAAAGTCGAAACCGTCCGGGCGACGCTGGATGGTCACCACCTTGACCCCATGCAGCGCCAAATTGGCGTGGAAGTTGAAATAACACGGGGCATCCAGCAACACCGTATCGCCGGGGCGCGCCAGCAGGCGCATAAGCATGTCCAAGCCTTGCACGGTGTTAGGGGTGGTGATGATTTGCTCCACCGGCACCGACAATCCGTCACCGTGCAACTTGTGTTGCAGGGCCTGGCGCAGCGGTAGTAGACCGGCTGGCGTACCCAGCCCGGCGATGCGCAGCGACGGCGCGCGCACCACGCTGCGCATGGCCTGGCGGAGCGCGTCGCTGTTCAACCACGCTTCGGGCAAATGGCCGCCGCCGGGGCGCAGGTCGCCGTCGGTGGTCACCAGCGGGCGACGCAAGACGCTGAGCAGGTCCTGGGGCAGTAGGTCGACCCAGGTCGACGACGCTGGCCGCGTGCTGCCCATCGCCACAAAGTAGCCGCGGCCCTGGCTGGAGGTCAGCAGGTTGCGGCCGCGCAGACGGTCGAGGGCTTCGTTGAGGGTGAATTTGCTGACGCTCAGGGTCTGAGTCAACTCGCGCACCGATGGCAATTTGCTACCCGGTGCCCATTCGCCGTTTTCAATAGCCTGGCTGAACGCTTCGACGATCTGCTGCACCTTCGGCGTGCCGTCCACAAAGGCGATGGCGGATACAAACATAAACCTTCCTTGTCTTTGCTGGTGCTTTTACCGGTGAAGTGAGGCCGGATTAGGCATCACTTTACCTGCCTGGTGCAACGTAGCTCCTCTAGACTGCCGGCCACCTCGCTTGGATACGGCGATTTTCCCTGCAAGTGAGCAATGGATTCCGCGTTTCTTATGACGACTTATATGTGCGCATCCAGAAACCGCTGAGAGTCGAAGAGGGGGCTCAAGGCCAAGACAGTCGACTCTCCTACCCAAGGACCAGGATCATGACAACCTCATTAACGCTCTCCTCGTTTCTCTACTTTCTGTTGTTTTGCGCCACCATGACCTTCAGCCCTGGCCCCATGACCCTGCTCTTGCTGAGCCTGGGCTTGAAGGACGGCCTGCGCAGTTCGATCCCGGCGCAGATCGGCGCCAGTGTGTCGTACCTGATTTCGATCCTGATCTTTGCCGTGGGCTTCTCGGAACTGATCAAGGGCAATCTGGCCATTACTCAGACCGTCCAGTTTGTCGGCGTCGCCTACATCCTGTACCTGGCCTACAAACAGTGGACCAGCAACGGCGTGTCGATCGACAGGGCAGGAGCCGTGGAAGGTTCGCGCAGCCTGTTTGGCAAAGGCTTGCTGACTGGGTTTTCCAACCCCAAGACCATCATTATGTTCAGCGCGGTGTTTCCGCAGTTCGCCGGGGCCGGGGAGCACAGCTCGGCGGCGGACATCGCCATCCTCGGGCTGACCTTTCTGCTGCTGCAATTCGCCAGCGGCTGCTTGTATTGCTACTTCGGTCAGCGCATCAAGCATGTGCTGGAAAACCCCCAGCGCCGCGTGTTGTTGCAGCGCGCCACGGCGGTGCTGCTGTTGGGGGTCGCATTAATGCTTGCGCGGGGTTTTTCCCACTGAGCAACGCCTTTATCGGTCGTGGTGGCAATTTGCCGCTGCCCTGATAGACTCGAGGCATTCCTCCAGGATTGACCCCCGCCATGCCCAGCGTCGGAGGAAAAGGACTTCCGCTCGCCATACGCCTCTACAAAACCCGTGCCTTGGGATTGGCCTTGGGCGTGGTGTGCGTGGTTTTTGCCATGTCCCCCTTGGAGCCTCCGCCGTGGATATGGGCCTGGATGCTGATCAACGCGTTTGTCTGGCCCCATGTATCGTTTCAACTGACCAAACGCGCCAGCCAG
>NZ_JAEILC010000209.1:3047-4050 GCF_016307435.1 Pseudomonas sp. S4_EA_1b
GCTGGCTGGCGCAGGCGCTGGGTGTCGCCATCGGGTGGTGGTGGGTGGCGCCGGGTTTTATCGCCATGACCAGCCAGACCCAGCTATATGCCTGCCTGCCGATCCTGATGCTGTACCCGTTGGTGCTCGGCTGGATCTGCTATCGCCAGGCCCAGAACCTGTCCCGCCACAAGCGCGAACTGTTGGCCCTGAGCCGTACTGACAGCTTGTCCGGGCTGCTCAACCACGGCGCGTGGAAAGATCAGTTGGAGAACGAGTTCCAGCGCTGTCGCGATGAACAGCGGGGCGCGGTGATTGCCTTGATCGACATCGATCACTTCAAACTCATCAATGACACCTACGGCCACGTGACCGGCGACATCGTGTTACGTCAGCTCAGCAAGGTACTGCGCCAGAACCTGCGCAGCACCGACCAAGCGGGGCGATATGGCGGCGATGAATTCTGCGTGATCTTGTCGGACATGCCGCTCAACCGCGCCACGCAAGCTATGGATACGCTGCGTGATCGCTTCAATGCGCTGACCTACGACCAAAGCCCCACCCTGCGCGCCAGCCTGAGCATTGGCCTGGCGCCTTACCAACCGGGGCATGCCGATTCCATCAGTTGGCTCAACGACGCCGACCTAGCGTTGTACCAGGCCAAAAGCGGCGGGCGTAACCGCGTCAGCGCAGCGCAGGGGAGTTGGTTGCGGTCGGTTTAGTGGGGGTGAGAGTGGGGTGAAAAAGCAGCGCTACGCTGGCGCTCATTCCCTACGAATGAGCGCCGTAGGTTAACTCGAAACTTGAGCCTGTCGTTGTGGTGAGCAGGCTTGCCCTGCGTTGCGCTGCGTAGCAGCCCCAAACACAGACAGCACCGACACACCTGAAATACCCAACCGTCCGGGCCGGCCGCTGCGCGGCCTAGCGCGGGCAAGCTCGCTGACCACAGGGGCGGGGTAGTCGGCGAGGTGGTGGGTGTTCTTACCCTGTTGATGGGTCTTCTCGGCTGGCTTTTTGGAGGTCG
>NZ_JAEILC010000021.1:0-57096 GCF_016307435.1 Pseudomonas sp. S4_EA_1b
TCAGTTTTTGCGGCCGCCGACTATAAGACTCATCCCCTGTCAGGAAGCTTAGGCCAATATTACAGTTGTGTCAGGTTGCGATATTTCTCTTGAGATGCAGAGTGATTAGTCCGTAAGGTCTAAGCTATCCAACGACACATAACCTCCATCCACCATCTAAAATTTACCTGTGCGGCGTTGTAAGTTTCCGGTCACTGCACGATGGCGTGGCGTTTTTTGAGTTTTTCGCTGAAATCATACATCGGCTCGGACGCACTACGTTAAGCACTTGAGTGTTCGATAGGTGGGAATTAAATGGCAGCGTAACTAAAGGTGGCCACCGGTGAGTATTAATTTTGACAAAGCGCTTGGCTCCGCAGAAAGAGCATTACGTTTTCGCAGCCAACGAGCTGAGGTACTTAGCAATAATATCGCTAATGCCGACACTCCTAACTTTAAGGCCAGGGACTTGGACTTTTCTGCTGTACTGGCTAGCCAAACAAAAGGAGGTTTGGCTACTCCGTTCTCTTTAAAAACAACAAACCCAAAACATATTGCCGTAAACGAATTAGTAAGTGATATTCACGGCGGTGCTTTGCTTTACAGTACGCCGAACCAACCTTCCATTGATCAAAATACTGTGGATCAACAGGTCGAGGTCGCAAAGTATACGGAAAATGAAATTCATTTCGAAACCGCCTTTACTAGATTAAATGGAGCATTTAAGGGGCTACTTAAAGCTCTGCGAGGTGAATAATAAACTTTACCCAGCGAGGGAATCAGCGCCTCAGGCGCTGATTTGGGAAGGGAAACCGAGTGCTTCGACAGTTTTACGGACTTGCTCTGGGTTTTCACTGCTTTCAACGCTTACCTTACCTGCTGCGCGATCCACGGAAATCATAGCCTCGCTGTCCAGTGACTGAATTGCTTTGGTGATTTTGCTGACGCAGCTACCGCAACCAATGCCTGATACGTTTAAGACGAACATGGTTATTCCTCTTGTGCTGAGCAGTCTATTTTCACCGCAACAACAAGATCAACGTTGACACCACGGTAAGGTCAAGAGTTATGTATAGCGGGCTGTGAGCATCGGTTACGCTCATTCAATTCGGGTATTCCTCAGCCTCAAAGCATTGAAAACTACAGACGCAGAACTGACGCTCATGGCTAACGCAGCAATCATTGGAGACAGAAGGTGCCCCGTCAGTGGATAGAGCAGGCCTGCGGCGAGGGGAATACCCATTGAGTTGTAAAGGAAGGCGAACCCCAAGTTTTGCCGCATGTTTTTTACCGTTGCAACCGAAAGTGCCCGTGCCCGTAAAATCCCCATCAGGTCGCCTTTTACCAGCGTGAGCTGCGCGCTATTCATCGCGACGTCAGTCCCTGTACCCATGGCAATGCCCACATCTGCTCGCGCCAAGGCCGGTGCGTCGTTGATACCGTCGCCGGCCATGGCAACCTTTCGACCGGATTGCTGGAGGTCCGCCACCAGGCGCTCCTTGTCCTGAGGTTTCACTTCACCATGAACCTCTTCAATACCCATCTCCTTGGCGACAGCACGTGCGGTGGTGAGCCCGTCTCCCGTGGCCATGATGATTTTTACGTTATCAGCCTTAAGCTTGGTGACTGCTTCTTTAGAGGTCGGTTTTATCGGGTCTGAGACCGCTAGTAATCCTGCCAAGACCCCGTCAACTGCTAGATAGATGATGCTGATGCCTTCAAGGCGCAACAACTCTGCACGTTCTTGTAAGACCTTTGTGCTCACGCCGGCAGCTTCCATCAGTGCAGTGTTGCCCAGCTGTACTTTCTTGCCATCAACGAGACCACTCACCCCAATCCCTGAGCCGGACTCAAACGATTCAGGCTTGGTGAGCGCAATATTTTCAGTTCGGGCGTGATCGACGATGGCGTGTGCCAAAGGATGTTCGCTGCCTTGATCAAGGCTAGCGGCCAGTTGAAGCACATCGCGTGGGTTGAAATCTGGTGTGGCCTCCACACTGTGAAATACCGGCCGTCCCTCTGTCAGGGTTCCCGTTTTATCGACAATCAGTGTGTCGATCTTGCAAAGGTTTTCGATGGCACTGGCATCTCTGAACAGCACACCCATACTGGCGGCTTTACCCGTCGAAACCATGATCGACATGGGCGTTGCCAGACCCAGAGCACAGGGACAAGCGATGATAAGCACGGCGACAGCGTTGATCAGGCCGAAGACCCAGCTGGGTTCCGGGCCGAACAGTCCCCAACCTATGAGGGTCAGCAACGCAATCGCGATAACCGCCATCACAAAGTAGCCGGCGATCGAGTCGGCCATTCGTTGCATGGGCGCTTTGGAGCGTTGGGCTAGTGCGACCATTTGTACTATCTGCGACAGCATGGTGTCAGCGCCGACCTTTCGCGCCTCCATCACCAAGCTTCCATGAGTATTAAGCGTGGCACCGATCAGACTATCCCCTGCTCTTTTCATGACCGGCACAGGTTCACCAGTGAGCATGGATTCATCCACCGCACTTTCTCCCTCGAGTACAGAGCCATCAACTGGCACTTTTTCACCAGGTCTGACCCGCAAATGGTCTCCCAAGTGAACATGGGTAAGAGGAATGTCTTCCTCCTGACCATCGGCGTTGATCCTGCGTGCAGTCTTGGGAGATAGGCCAAGAAGGGACTTAATGGCGGCGGAGGTTTGTGACCGTGCTTTGAGCTCAAGAATCTGCCCAAGCAAGGTGAGCGAGATGATGACCGCAGCGGCTTCGAAGTAGACGCCGATGCGTCCATCTTGCATGAAGGTGGTGGGAAAACTTTGGGGAAATAGGGTTGCCGCGACGCTGTAAAGATAGGCTGCGGCAGTACCTAAACCAATCAGAGTCCACATGTTTGGACTGCGATTTCTAACGGATGCTATGCCTCTTACAAAAAAGGGCCAACCTGCCCATAAGGTGACCGGAGTGGCAAGAGCGAACTCGATCCAGTTTTGAACCGAACCATGGAAGATTTGTAATGAGTGACCCGCCATGGCTAGAAGGGCCACCATTACGGTTAAAGGCAGCGACCACCAAAAGCGGCGGGTGAAATCCAGGAGCTCGGGTTTGTCATCGTCATCAAGCGCGGGCATGACGGGCTCTAATGTCATGCCACATTTAGGGCAATTGCCGGGCCCTGGCTGTCTTATTTCCGGGTGCATAGGACAGGTAAACTCAGTGGCTACCTGTAGCGTGGGCTCTATAGCGGCGCTGCTGGGTTCAGCGCTGGGATGATTACCAATGTAGCGTTCTGGATCTGCCCGAAATTTCTCTTGGCATTTCTGGCTACAAAATTGATACGTCTGTCCTTGGTAAGACTCGCCAAATTTACTTGGAGGTATAACCGCCATACCGCACACCGGGTCGCGTAGACCACCGTCATTGGGTGAGGCAGCGTGGGCGGGACCGTGATCGTGGTGGCTCGGTGGAGTGGGCATAGCTATTTCTCTTCCTTGTTGGTTCCTGCCTGATCGCCATGGTCATGTCCGCCATGTCCATGTCCAAAAAAATGCATCAATGGACAGATCAACAGGATGAGGTAGGGCAAATACGGATAAACGTGGGTGAAATGTTCCCGCACCCCGTAAAAGGCACCGATCGCAATGAGCATGATCAGTACAACGCCTGTTTTGCGCCTCCAAAATGGTGGGGAGGTGCTTCCAGCCGGATGCTGATGCTTATCCATGATCTAGACCCCGTGTGTGAGCGTGTTGCTCTGATCTCTGCCTCAGAGCATAGCGAACTCTTGCGTCGACGCGGTTTTAGCGGTCGGTTCAGGCTTACTTCAAGTCAAATTGACCGACCATCCCCGACTGGTAATGACCTGGCACGTTGCAGGCAAATTGAAGTCCAGTTGTGTTGTTGAAGGTCCAGATCAACTCCTTGGTTGCCCCTGGCTCGATCAGCACGCTATTCGGGTCGTTGTGTTCCATTCCAACCATCTTCATGCCTCCCATGCTATGGCCCATGTTGCCCCACATTTTTCCAGTTCCGGTGGGTGTAAGCGTTCCATTCTGGAACATGCTCGCCATTTCTTTTTGGTGCGCCGCGTGAGCAGCGGCTTGGCCGATATTGAACTCGTGCAGCAACGCCCCTTTGTTGTGAAGTACAAAGCGAACCGTTTCACCGGGCTTTACGTCGATGCTTTTAGTTTTGAAGAAAATATCACCCATCTCTACATCAACCGTGCGAGTGACCTCTGAGGCGACTCCAGGCTGACCGATATCCTCTTTCCCATGACCTACGCTGGCCATCGCCGTAGCGCCGAGGAGTAGGGTGATTGCCGCAATAACTGGAGTAATGAGCTTAGTTTTCATGGTGACCTCGAGAGCCAGTGGAAAATACTAGCTATGCTAAAGGGATAGAGCTGAGCGTTAACTGACTTGAACACTACATTTCTGTCAGTTTTCCTGAGAAAACACGGCGCCCAGATGACGCCGTGTCTAGTGGGCGGTTCAGAGAGCCCCGTAGGAGTTATTCGGTTACTGATGGTTCTCAGAAAGCATCAGTTTGTGCTCGCGCTGCATTTGGTTCAAAACGTCATCAACCATGGCGTCGTGTTTTTCCATCCAGGCGAGATGTTCCTGAGGTGACATTGATGCTTTTGGATGATCTAGATGAAGCTGGCCCATGATCTCGCCCAGTATTTTCATATGCTCGGCCATGTGAACATGGCGCTGCCCTTCAGGAGCTTTTTCAGCTTGTACCAAGGTCGCTTCGGCTTTATCGCGCAGGCTTTCCATGCGCTCCATAATCCGATCTGCACCACCTTCAGCCAACGCAGATGCTGAGATGAGTATCGAACTAGCAAAGAATAGGACTTTTAAACGGTTCATGAGGAAGCTCCTTTTTGATTTGTTTTCCGGCTCCTCTAGCTTTCATGGTTAAGAGTCGGTCGAGCACCAGAAAGTACTCATGCTCGAACCCTAGACAGCACTCGCTGACATCTACCTGAAGCCAATATTACTTTTCTGTCAGTTGCTGGTTGGCAGAGGCATTTCATTGCAGACTCAGCCTCACAATTATTCGAGAGCCATCCCCATGAGACTTCTGGTTGCGGAAGACGAACCCAAAATAGGTATTTATTTGCAGCAAGGACTCACCGAGGCGGGGTTCAATGTTGATCGTTTTACCAATGGCAAAGACGCGCTTCAGCACGCCTTGAGCGAGGCGTATGACCTGCTGATTCTCGATGTGATGATGCCTGGGCTGGATGGCTGGGAAGTACTTCAGAAAGTGAGAGCATCCGGAAAAAATGTCCCTGTGCTTTTCCTCACGGCGCGAGACCGAGTTGAGGATCGGGTAAAAGGACTTGAGCTGGGGGCTGACGATTACCTGATCAAACCCTTCGCATTTTCTGAATTGCTGGCTCGCGTCAGAACGCTGCTGCGTAGAGGTACCACTGCCCCCTCCCAAACCCATATGAAATTGGCTGATTTGGAGGTGGACCTCCTCAAACGCAGGGTTATCCGCGCAGGCAAACGTATAGATCTAACGGCCAAAGAGTTTGCGTTGCTCGAATTGCTGCTCCGTCGTCGAGGTGAGGTTCTGCCCAAGTCGCTTATTGCTTCCCAGGTCTGGGACATGAACTTTGACAGCGATACTAACGTCATCGAGGTTGCTGTCAGGAGGCTCAGAGCAAAGATTGATGATGATTTTGAGGTCAAGCTTATCCACACCTCTCGAGGCATGGGGTACATGCTGGATGCGCCGGATTCGGGGACGGGGTCGGAATGAAGCGAATGTCCCTGACTACGCGCATGAGCCTGATGTTCATGCTAGCTGTAACGGCTGTGCTCACCGTCGCTGGACTCAGTTTTAACAACCTCAGCCGGCATCATTTCAAGATGCTGGATCAGCAGGCGCTGAACGAAAAGCTTCACTCGACGCAAAGAATTTTGACTGGGTTGAACAGCATTGATCAATTCAGTGATGTTAAGCCTGAGCTGGAGGCACTGCTTGGTGCTCATCGTGATTTGACAGCTCTTATCATCGATGGTGACGGTAAGCTCCTGTTTGCTGACCCAGGTCCGATCGTAGTTCCTGAAGACTTCCGAACGGTCACAAACAGCAATGTCTGGGAGTGGCGAGACCAGGAGCAGATATTTCGAGGCGTGACGGCGCAAGCCATAGTGACGGGGCAGGACAAGCCATTGACAGTGATGTTGATCTTTGATGTTACTCAACATATGGCCTTCTTCGAGACGCTTGAACGATGGTTTTGGATAGGACTGGTGATAAGCGCGCTGGTCAGTGCTGCACTGGGCTGGATGGTAGCGCGTAGTGGACTACGACCTATTCGCCTAGTCACTCAGGTAGCAGCTTCGATGTCAGCTAAATCGCTCAAAGAGCGTATTCCATTAGGTCCCGTTCCCCAAGAGCTCCAGCAGATGGTGCTCTCGTTCAACGCAATGTTATCTAGACTGGACGATGCGTTTGTTCGTTTATCGAACTTCTCTGCGGACATTGCTCACGAATTACGGACACCCGTTAGCAATTTGATGACTCACACTGAAGTGATTTTATCTAGAAAAAGAAATATTGAGGACTACGAGGACAATCTGTACTCAAATCTTGATGACTTGAAACGTATGGGACGTATGATTGATGACATGTTTTTTCTAGCGAAATCAGATAACGGTCTAATTACACATGAAAACAAACCGATTGACCTGGTAGCAGTAGTAGAGAAATTACTCGAGTACTACCGTTTGCTGGCTGATGAGCGAGGGATCGACCTGAAGGTCACAGGCAGGGGTAGCGTCCGAGGTGACGTACTCATGCTCGACAGGGCCATCTCTAATCTGCTCTCAAATGCGCTCCGGTACACCCCCGAAGGAAAGTGTATTACTGTCGATATTCGGCAGAAAGGAACTTCAATATCAGTCTCTGTGGAGAACCCGGGAGAGCCCATTGCGTCCGAGCATCTTGAAAAGCTGTTTGATCGATTTTATCGCGTGGACCCAGCTCGCAGAGAAGGAAGTCCAAGTAATGCAGGGCTAGGTTTATCGATTACTCGATCTATCATTGAAGCGCATGACGGAAAAATATGGTGTACGTCGTTAAACGGAATAACAGCCTTTCATATTGAACTCCCATGTGCTGATGCAAGAAAGGTCTAAGACACCTTGTTCATATGTATGCAGGCAACATGTGGTTAGCTCAATAGGATCGTTTTTGGATGAGAGAAAACTCTTGGAGCGTTCCAAAGAAAGTCGCGTATTTGGCGCCGTATCCGGGCAGATCAGTGCCAAAAACCCGCCCCAAGCTGACTGAAATGTAATCGAACAGTTTGCGTTCATGTGGCATCGTGTACTCGCACTGTGACGTTGGAAATCTTGTGATTCCTCCCTGTCCAGCCGGCCCTAGAACACGGAATTTGCTAGGTATTCGTCAGTGGTTTTAACGAGCGTCAAAAAGTAAAAAACTAGATATTCCCTAAAAACCTAGAACCAACAGCTTTTGCTGTCAGGAGTCTTGCATGTCATTCCTTAAAACTACCACCGTAGCTGTTGCGCTGACTGCGGGTTTGCTTCTGAGTGCAGTTGCTCAGGCGCATCCAAAGCTGGTTTCTTCTACTCCCGCTGAAGGATCGGATGCGGCGGCTCCGTCTAAAATCGAACTGCACTTTTCTGAGAATCTAACGACTCAGTTCTCTGGTGCAAAGCTGATTATGACCGATATGCCTGGTATGCCGAATTCACCTATGGGCGTAAAAGCTAACGTGGCAGGTGGCGGTGATCCGAAGACGATGGTTATTACACCCGCATCGCCATTGACCACGGGTACTTACAAAGTCGAATGGCGTGCCGTTTCCTCGGACACTCACCCGATTACCGGCAACTTTTCTTTCAAAGTGAAATGATTCATGAGCGACTCATTAAATATCGTTGTTCGCTTTGCTCTTTATTTCGACCTGATGCTGTTATTTGGACTGGCAATTTTTGGTCTTTATAGCCTCAGGGGAAAAGAAAGAATATCGGGAACAGTTTTGAATTTTGAGTCGCTTCTTTACAGTACTTCTGCTGTAGGTGTAGCTCTGTCCCTTGCCGCCATGTTGTTACTTGCGAAAGCAATGAGTGGCGTGTCGGGTTTCATGGAGCTACATCACCATATCTTTCAAATGGTTCTCATGGGGACTGACGTCGGTTTGACCTGGATGGTCCGAATAGGGGCGTTGGTGACGGCCATTATTGGCGTTTCCCTGAACAAGCGCTTTCCAACACTGAGTCTTTGGATTGTCACTGTCTGTGGCGCGATTGCGCTAGCGACGCTGGCATGGACAGGGCACGGAGCAATGGACGAGGGGAGCCGTCGCTACTGGCACTTTATTAGCGATATCTTCCATCTTTTGGCCGCAGGCGGTTGGTTGGGTGCGCTAGCGGCATTTGCCCTGCTGCTGCGTTTGAAATCACTGAAAGGTGAGCGAGAAGCACGAATTCTTGCTCGGGTACTGACAGGGTTTGAATCGGCCGGCGCGGTGATTGTAGTGATCATCAGCATTACGGGAGTGGCGAACTACCTATTTATCGTTGGGCCAAATCTCGATGAGGTGATGCTCAGCACTTATGGCGAGTTGCTATTTTTGAAGGTCCTGCTCTTTGCCGGGATGATCGTATTAGCGACGCTCAACCGTTTTCACCTAAGCCCGCTCTTGGAACGTTCTGTTCGAAATGGAGACTATGCTGTCGCGGTCAATGCCTTGCGCCGTAGCATGAAGCTCGAATTTTCAATGGCAGTCATCATTATTTGTCTAGTCGCATGGTTAGGTACTTTAAGCCCGGTCATGGAAATGAGCGCGGCATAGCGGTTGGTGATGGCCGACTAAGGAGTCTCAAGGGTGAATTGTAAGGGCCATTTGCACCGTCTACACTCCAGCTCATGAAACGCTACCTGCGGTTTTGCCTAATTTTCCTGATTAGCTTGGCGCTTCCCCTCAGCGGGATGGCGGGTGTTCAGACATCGATTGAACCATGCCCGATGAAAACCATGGGCATGGCGATGATGGATGGTATGGGGCAAGACTGCTGCCACGACATGAAAAGTCCCACCGAGCATGGCAAACCTTGTAAGCCCGGTCAGGAATGCAAAACTGGCGGCATGTTGCAAGTATCGATCATCAAGCCTCCTATCACCCTGTCCAGTCCTCTCATTCTATCATTCTCCAGCCATTTCCCGCTCGTACAAACCTCTTCAGGGGTATGGCGACCCCCACGTACTTGATTCCTGTACCACACTGAGCCTCATTCCGCGTTAGCGGGATGGCATATCTGCGCGCATGTCTTATGAAGCGCGCGGTGGATCATCACAGGAATCGTGAACATGAACTCCAAGTGCTGTTGCACAGGTTGGTCCTTCCTGGCCGGCCTGGCGGCAAGCGTACTTGCATTGCCGAGCTTCGCTAGCGCATTGACATTCGATGAAGCGCTGCGTCTGGCCGAAAACAATGCACCATCGTTGACCGCACAAGACGCCAAAATTCAAGCAGCCACTAGCGCGGCCATTCCCGCCGGCGAACTACCCGATCCCAAGCTACTGCTGGGCGTGCAGAACTACCCCATTGGTGGACCCGACAGATGGAGCATCGACCAGGACTTCATGACCATGCAAGTGGTCGGGATTAGGCAGGAGATGCCCAACAGCGACAAGCGCAAAGCACGTATCGAGGTCGCGGATGCGGCTGTTGATCGAGCGTCAGCCGAGCGTCGAGTGGCGCGTCTGAACGTCCGACAGTCCACGGCATTAGCCTGGATCAGAAGCTACTCGGTTGAGCGTAAAGATGCGTTGTTCCAGGACTTCTACAAAGAAAACCGTCTTCTGACCGATACCGTCAGAGCTCAGATTGCGGGTGGCCGAGCCCAACCCGCCGATGCGGTGACACCTAAACAGGAAGCTGCTCAACTGGCTGAGCAGCAGGATGATTTAGTTCGTCAACGTGCACAGGCCCGGGCCGCCCTCAAGCGCTGGATTGGCCCTGCCGCCGATGACAAACCGGTAGGCGGTTTGCCTGATTGGCCTATTGAGACCTCAGGTTACTCCCATAAGCTGCAACATCACCCCGAATTAGCGGCTTTTGTGCCGATGACCCGTGAAGCACAAGCCAAGATCCGTGAAGCTGAGGCGGAAAAGCAGTCTGACTGGAGCTGGGAATTCGATTATCAGCACCGAGGCCAACAATTCGGTGACATGGTCAGCGTGCAGTTTTCATGGGATCTCCCGCTGTTCCCTAACTCTCGGCAAAACCCCAAGATTGCGGCCAAGCACGCCGAACTAAACCAGCTTGAGGCTGAGCGCGAAGCCCTGTCACGCGAGCATACCCAGCAACTGGAGGATGAGTTGGCTGACTACGAGCGCCTCAATCGTGCAGTCAGCCGTAATCAGGAAAGCTTGTTGCCGTTGGCTAAAGAAAAGGTCGAACTCACGATGGCCAGCTACCGCTCCGGCAAGGGTGATTTGAACTCGGTTGTTGCCGCCCGACGCGAACTCATCGAAGCCCGTCTCAAGCAGGTTGACGTTGAAGAGCAACGTGCCCTGACCAGCGCTCGCCTGTATTTCTCTTACGGGGAGTCCGCTCAATGATTTTTAAATTATGGAAAGGGACTTTAATCATCGGCATCTCGATTGCCTTGGGTGTTGCCGGGGGTTACTGGTTAGCCCAACCGCGAATGAGCGGAGTAGCTGGTGTCGTACCGGATCATGAACCCAAAGCCTCTGCCGATCGAAAAGTTCTGTATTGGTATGATCCCATGTACCCACAACAGAAATTCGATAAACCGGGTAAGTCACCCTTCATGGACATGCAGATGATCCCTCAATACGCAGATACCAAGGGGGACAGCGCTGCCATTCGAATTGATCCAAGCCTGACTCAGAACCTTGGTGTGCGACTGGCTAGTGTCAGTCGAGGCGTATTTGCCTCGACACTGAACGTGGTAGGTGTGCTGGCCTTCAACGAACGGGACGTTGCAGTCATTCAGGCCCGTACAGCGGGTTTTGTCGAGCGTGTGTATGCCCACGCACCTGGTGATGTGCTGAAAGCGAATGCCGCCTTGGCAGATATCTTGGTGCCGGAGTGGGCAGCTGCTCAGGAGGAATTTCTCGCCCTCAAGCGTAGTGGCGATGCTGGCTTGCTGACAGCGGCCCGGCAGCGACTGCGGCTAACCGGAATGCCACTTACGTTAATTGCTCAAGTTGAGCGCACTGGCAAAGTTCAATCGAACCTGACGCTGACCAGCCCTATTGGTGGTGTGCTTCAAGAGCTGAGTGTGCGTGAAGGTATGACGGTGGCCGCAGGCGAGACGTTGGCTCGTGTTAATGGTTTGAGCAGTGTCTGGCTGGCCGTGGCTGTACCAGAGGCGGAAGCTGGGTCAATCGTAGTAGGGCAAGCAGCTGAAGCGCGTTTATCCGCATTCCCTGGAGTTGTGCTCAAGGGCGTCGTCAGTGCGATTCTTCCGGAAACCAGTTCGGACAGTCGCACACTTCGCGTTCGAGTTGAGTTACCCAATCCAGATGGCCGACTCAGACCAGGTTTGACCGCACAGGTAAGCCTCAATCGTTCAACGGAGCAAAGTGTTCTGTGGGTGCCGAGCGAGGCCGTCATTCGTACCGGTCGACGTGCGTTGGTCATGCTCTCTGAAGACGCTGGTCGATATCGCCCGGTGGAGGTGCAGCTAGGCCAGGATAACGATGGCAAGACGGCGATATTGAAAGGCTTGGAAGAGGGGCAGAAAGTGGTGACCTCTGGCCAGTTCCTGCTCGACTCGGAGGCCAGTCTCAAGGGCGTTGTCGCAAGCTCATTGGACGTTTCGCCATCTACTATGCCCGTTGGCGCTTTGCATGAGGCCGATGGTCAGATCGTTGAGATCAACGACAAAGAAGTCACGCTCGCCCACGGTCCCTTCAAGACATTGGGTATGCCAGGCATGACGATGACTTTCCCTCTCGCCACTCCTGCTCTGATGAAGGGCCTAAAAACGGGCGACAAGGTTCGGATCGCTGTTAGCCAGACGGACGATGGTCTGCGTGTTGAACGTCTGGAACGCTCTGGGGGCCAGCCATGATTGCGGCCCTTATTCGCTGGTCGGTGGCCAACCGCTTTCTTGTGTTGCTGGCGACGCTGTTCGTCACGGCATGGGGGATCTGGGCGGTTCAAAGTACGCCCATCGATGCATTGCCAGACCTGTCGGATGTTCAGGTAATTATCCGTACACCTTACCCAGGCCAAGCCCCACAGATCGTCGAAAACCAGGTGACCTATCCACTGGCAACCACCATGCTCTCGGTACCTGGGGCCAAGACTGTGCGCGGTTACTCCTTCTTTGGCGACAGCTTCGTTTATGTGCTGTTCGAAGACGGAACTGACTTGTACTGGGCCCGCTCGCGGGTGTTGGAATACCTGAGCCAGATACAAAGCCGCCTACCAGCCAGTGCTAAGCCAGCCTTAGGACCTGATGCCACTGGCGTTGGCTGGATTTTCCAGTACGCGTTGGTTGATCGCAGCGGTGGGCACGATCTGGCGCAACTGCGAGCCCTACAGGACTGGTTTCTCAAATTCGAGCTCAAGACGCTGCCGAACGTTGCGGAAGTTGCCACCGTAGGTGGCATGGTCAAACAGTATCAGGTCCAGCTCGATCCGCTAAAGTTGGCGAACTTGGGTATCACGCAGTCTGAGGTGACCGAGGCGATCGGCAAAGCCAATCAGGAAACCGGTGGAGCCGTGCTGGAAATGGCGGAGACAGAGTTCATCGTACGAGCTTCCGGCTACCTAAAGACGCTCAATGACTTTCGCGCCATCCCGCTCAAACTGGGCGCGGGCAGTGTGCCGGTCACGTTGGGCGATGTTGCCACGATTCAGTTAGGGCCTGAGATGCGTCGAGGCATTACCGAACTCGACGGTGAAGGTGAGACCGTCGGCGGCGTGGTGATTCTGCGCAGCGGGAAGAATGCTCGTGAAACCATTGCGGCGGTCAAAACCAAACTCGACGAGCTGAAAAGCAGTCTGCCGGCGGGGGTTGAAATCGTCACCACCTACGACCGCAGCAAGTTGATTGATCGTGCCGTGGAAAACCTCAGCCACAAGCTGATCGAAGAGTTCATCGTCGTCGCGTTGGTCTGCGGAATCTTTCTCTGGCACCTGCGTTCATCTCTGGTGGCAATCATTTCCCTGCCGGTTGGGGTGCTGATCGCCTTCATCGTGATGCGCTATCAGGGTATCAACGCCAACATCATGTCCCTTGGCGGGATTGCCATCGCCATCGGCGCTATGGTCGACGCTGCCGTGGTGATGATTGAAAATGCCCACAAGAAGGTCGAGGCTTGGCACGTGGCCAATCCTGGGGAGGAACTGAAAGGTGAACGTCATTGGCACGTGATGACTGAAGCGGCTGCCGAGGTAGGACCTGCATTGTTCTTCTGTCTGCTGATCATCACCCTGTCGTTCATTCCGGTGTTCACGCTGGAGGCTCAGGAAGGACGTCTATTCGGTCCATTGGCGTTCACCAAAACCTACGCTATGGCCGCAGCGGCTGGACTGTCGGTAACTCTCGTACCGGTGTTGATGGGGTATTGGATTCGTGGACGAATTCCCAATGAGCAGCAGAATCCGCTAAATCGCTGGTTGATCCGGATCTACGAACCCGCTCTGGACGCCGTATTACATCGACCTAAAATAACGCTGCTGGTTGCGTTGCTAGTCTTTGTCAGCGCGTTGTGGCCGATCTCTCGTCTGGGTGGTGAGTTTCTTCCCCCGCTGGACGAAGGGGACCTGCTCTATATGCCATCAGCTCTGCCTGGATTATCGGCGCAGAAGGCCGCGCAACTGCTTCAACAGACTGACCGTCTGATAAAGACAGTTCCAGAGGTCGAACACGTTTTCGGCAAAGCCGGCCGCGCTGAAACCGCGACTGACCCAGCACCTTTGGAAATGTTCGAAACCACCATCCAATTCAAACCACACGAACAGTGGCGCCCAGGCATGACCCAGGAAAAGCTCGTTGAGGAGCTAGACCAAGCGGTGCGTGTCCCAGGATTGACCAACATCTGGATACCGCCGATTCGTAACCGCATCGACATGCTGGCCACTGGCATAAAAAGCCCTATTGGTGTGAAGGTTGCCGGTACCAACCTGACGGAGATCGATGCCGTCACCCAAGCCATCGAACGTGTTGCCAAGGATGTCTCAGGTGTGAGTTCAGCGTTGGCCGAACGACTGACCGGTGGCCGCTATATTGATGTGGATATCGATCGTAAAGCTGCGGCCCGCTATGGGTTAAATATTGCCGATGTGCAATCGATCGTGGCCGGCGCAATCGGCGGTGAAAACGTCGGGGAGACGATTGAAGGGTTGGCTCGTTTCCCAATTAACGTACGTTACCCTCGTGAGTGGCGGGATTCACTCGGCGCTCTGGAGCAGTTACCTATCTATACCCCTCTAGGCAGCCAGATCACTCTTGGCACCGTTGCGAAGATCAAGGTCAGCGATGGTCCGCCGATGCTTAAGAGTGAGAACGCCCGACCTTCAGGCTGGGTGTATATCGACGTGCGGGGACGGGATATTGCTTCGGTAGTCGCCGATCTACGACGGGTCGTCAGCGAGCAGGTTAAGTTGCAGCCTGGTATGAGCCTGAGCTACGCAGGACAGTTCGAATTTCTCGAAAGGGCCAACGCACGACTCAAGCTGGTGGTGCCTGCCACGCTGTTGATCATCTTCGTGCTGCTTTATTTAACCTTTGCTCGCTTCGATGAGGCCTTGCTGATCATGGCCACTCTGCCATTCGCACTGACTGGTGGGGTATGGTTTCTCTATCTATTGGGATTCAACCTGTCGGTCGCCACTGGTGTCGGCTTTATCGCTTTGGCCGGTGTTTCTGCCGAATTTGGCGTAATTATGCTGCTTTATCTGAAGAACGCCTGGGCTGAGCGTGAAGACCTCGGCGATAGGACCGAGCACGGGCTGATGGCCGCGATTCGTGAAGGCGCTGTCCAGCGCGTTCGGCCCAAAGCCATGACTGTGGCTGTCATCATTGCTGGCTTGTTACCCATTTTGCTGGGCAGCGGGACCGGCAGCGAGGTGATGAGCCGAATTGCGGCACCCATGGTTGGAGGCATGATTACCGCGCCCTTGCTGTCGCTGTTTGTCATTCCGGCAGCCTATCGACTGATGCGTCGCCGGCACCTCTCAGTTGAGCCCATCAATCCTCAAGAAAAAGTCGTATGAAACTGACCCTGATTGCAGTTGCAAACACCGTATTTGCGCTGTCTCTTTCGGCCCACGCGTAGGACATGCCGGGCATGAAAATGTATGAATGGAATGCAAGCTCATTTAATGACAATGGCTAAGTGATTTAACGTTCGACTTTTGCAGAGCGTCGCAGCTCTTTTTTTGAGCCAGCCAATCACGAGCTGATAATAACAATACCCCGTCAGCTGGTCCCTCAAGCTTTACGGAGCTGCCAGTCGTGTTGTCTTTAATTATCACAGTAGGAGTTGCCGTAATGCCCGCTTTGAGGGCCTCCTCGACCTGTTGGCCAACATGCCGGGCGATCACTTTGTCGGTAGCTGCACAGGACAATAAGTCCTGGTAAGTAACATCAACGACGTTCAGATGCCCATTGAAACCCTCACCGTTGCTACGGGTCCGGTCAAAAATCTGGTCAATGGCTTGCCAGAAGGCAGGTGCGCCACCAAGCGCCCCCGCACATTCAGCGAGCTTGGCTTCGTGTAATGCGGTCGGACCGTGCACATCCAGTGGCAGATGATGCCACTGCAGGTTTACATCCTTCTGCTGCTGTATCCAGGTTTTCAACGCAGGTGTGTACGTCTTGCAGTAGGGGCACTCCAGATCCGCGAACTCAGTCACAGTCCAGCGTGCTTTGGAAGGACCAAACAACCACGGGCCTGTGTTGTGCGGGGATGGTATCTCACTTCGAGTGAGGGCTAAGCAGGCCATCGATGTGCCTGCCAAAACGCACCCCAGCATCAACCAATATTTGCGAAGGCCTATCATGCCCGAGCCTCTGCTGGCTTCGATGAAAGCAGCGCTTGTTTACGAAGGGCCTCAAGAAGAGCGTTCTCAGCATTCTCGGGTTGTGGGTGCTGTAGCAGCCAATTGGCTAACACCGCGTGAAGTTGGGAC
The DNA here is from genome assembly GCF_016307435.1 of Pseudomonas sp. S4_EA_1b. Classification (NCBI taxonomy): domain Bacteria; kingdom Pseudomonadati; phylum Pseudomonadota; class Gammaproteobacteria; order Pseudomonadales; family Pseudomonadaceae; genus Pseudomonas; species Pseudomonas sp. S4_EA_1b. The sequence goes on from NZ_JAEILC010000021.1 coordinate 16,132, forward strand.
TCGATGTCACGACGATCCACCGCACGAACCAAAACCTGTTGCAGTTGCTCTATCAAAACGGGGGCACACACCTCAAGGGTTTGAAGGGCGTCTTCACCCGGTTGTTCAAGCAGCTGGGTCAGACTTTCTATAAGGTTCTGGGTCAGGGAATTCAATGCTCTCATGCTTGGCGCTCCAAGGCCGTGACTTGCTCGGGGAAAGTAATGATGTGAGGTTCGATACCGCGATAGCGGTCAAGCGTTGCAGCAACTTCAATGGCCGCATCCAGCTCGCTGCAGCCTTTGGCTTGCATGATGTCGAAGCGTTGCTTTTTCTCTTCCGGCTCGGTCATGGCCAGGGCCAGATACAAACTCGGTGGTACCGCCCGGAATAACATTTCCATGCTTTTGGACAACACGACGCCCTCGGTGAATTTGCCGCTTTCTTTACGCGCTGACAGCATCATCGACTTCTGTGCAGGAGTCAGTTCACGAAACCGCGCGATCTTCTCCACCTCATCAGGCGGCATGTTTAAGCACATCCACCACTCGATCATGTTGAGCAGGGCTGAGGCCTCTGGCGGCACGTCGTCAACGTTCTGGGTGGCCATCCAGAACCAGGCGCCGAGCTTTCGCCACATTTTGGTAATCTTGACGGAGTAGGGGGATAGGAGTGGGACCTTCAACTGGATGTGGCCTTCGTCGGTGAAGCAGATCAGCGGACGGCCTTTAAACTGGTCACGCTCGGCAATGTTGTTGACCGTGTTGAGCAGGGAAATATAAGCGATGGCCATCTGTGCGCTATAGCCTTCTCGCGCATAGGTGGCAAGGTCGACAATGGTAATGTCCGCTTCTGGCCATGGGGTGCCAGGACGGTTGAACATGTCGCCTTCGGTGCCCATACAGAACATGGACAAGGCTTCCGCCATCTCCAAGAATCGTGAGCTTCGGGCGTCTGGAATACCGGGCTCGAGTCCCATTTCTCGCAGCGCTTCACGGATATCTTCCGGCAGAACGATACGTTGCTCCGTCACGCATTTTTTCGCTGCATTCAGTATGCATTGGCGGATGGCGCTACGGTCGGCACGAGTAAGACGGGCATCCTCTTTTTCTTCACCACCGGTGATCATCAGCCTGGCCGCAATTTCCATCTCGCCCAGGATGTCGCGTTGTTCATCCTCGGTCTGGCTAGTCAGATGTTCGTCCGACGCCTCAAGATCATCAGCTTGGATAATCTTCACGTTTTGGCTGGGTTCGATGAGCTTTACGGCATCAGCGAATGGCGCGAGGCTGACACCCGATCCAGGTGCAAGTCGAACCCGGTTTACCGTCAAACCCAACTTTTTGGCGAAATCACCGAGTAAGCCGAAGCTGTTGCCAGCCTCCACAATGAATAGACGTGGCCGATAGATGGCGATGATTTGGCTAAGGATGTTTGTCGCGCTGGCCGATTTACCTGAACCCGTAGGCCCGAAAATGAACAAATGCGCGTTCATCTGCCGGTCCAGCTTGTTCAGCGGGTCGAAGGTTATCGGCGCTCCCCCACGGTTAAACAGGGTAATACCCGGGTGCCCGGTTCCGGTCGACCTACCCCAGACGGGGGCCAGGTTCGCAATGTGTTGGGCGAACATCAGTTGTGCGTACCACTCCAGTGCTTTGCGCGCATTGGGGTCGAAGTTGCCGGGTAGCCATCTAAGGTAGGAGTTCAGCGGTGCCACTTCATCCCGAGGTTCCACCGGCTCCATGCCCGCACCCAGCAATGCGCTGCTGAGTTGCAAACTGCGTTCGTGCAGCTGGGCATCATCTTTACCCCGCAGGTAAAACGCTACGCTACCTCTGTACAGCTTGTGCTTGCGCCCGAGCAACTGACGGGCGGTGGCGACGTCTTCGCGTGTCAGGATCGAGGCCTGAGTGTCTCCAACTGCCTTGCGTGAAAGCTGTTCCAGATGCCCTTCGAGAATGTCCTGCGGGGTGATCACGAGAGTGATACAGAGAATGGTGTCCTCTGGCATTTTGTCGAACAGTGCGTTGAGCGCATCACCGCCCTTTCGGGTTTCACCGGTTAAGTGCCCGGTCTTGGGAGCATCCCTCAAGCGGTCAAGCATCACCACCTGATGGGGAAGGCCGTCGAAATACCACAGACCTTTCTCTATATCTGACAGTGGTTCGCGATAAAACAGGTTTTGCGAGAAGTCAGTGCCGCTGGCGAGCGGCAGCTCGCCCTCTGCAGCACCAGGTGCTTGCTTGCACACCAATTCGTAGAAGCGGCGAATATCTGCATCGGCAGGGCCAAGATGATCGGGACGTGGATTGAACCAATGAATCAGCCAATGGCGAATGGCGTGGCCATCCATGCGATGGGTTTTAATGCCGGCGTTCGCCAAGCCGCCCACCAAGCGATCGCAGATGATTTTCAGGTAAGGACCTGGTGCCTGGCCTCGCACATCCGCTTGCGCGCCTTGGGTACGGCGGTAGACAACAACACGGACGCGGCGCTGTTGGCCCCTCCAGGGCAGTTGGCTGACCTTGGTGTCTTCAAACAGCCCGCCTGGTTTGGAGATGGATTCCAGGTGTTGCTTCATCAGCTTCAAATAAAGCTCGGTGAATGCACTGCCTTGTGCGCGTGGTTGAACGTAGTCATGCAGTTGCTGAAGGTAATCGTCCCAGCTGGTTTCGTCCTGGGCATAGAGCTGAACCACCCAGGGTGAGGTTTCAAGCTCGTCGAAGGAGTCCTGGAGGGCGTTTTCCAGGGCGTCGCGGGCCTTGCGTAACCATTCGGGATCCCGACCTTCAGTACCAATCGGTGTCAGCTCAAAAAAGGCAGCACGAGACACGCCGTCTTCCAATAGCATGGCTTTTTCTGCAGGCAGGTAATCTACCCACGGCAGTAGGTCTACGAAGGAGGGGTTGACGTGGTATAGACGGTCAGCATCAGCGGTTGTGGCTGGCTTTTTCTTTGGGTTACGCCAATCGCTCGGCGAGGGAATACCCATGGCAGCAAGGCGTTCGTAGTAACGCTCTGTAGCAGCCTCAAACGTCTCGGTTGCTGGTCCCTGCACATCGTCAGATAACGGCGAACCTGGTGTTACGCCAGGTTCCACACGCTCTGTCGCCCGTCGCGTTTTGAATCGTTCAAAAAAACCCATCAATATGCCTCCGTGCGTTCGCCAGGCATGGCGTATTGCACCCGCTGATACAGCGGAAACACCGTGGTGTAGCCTGGGATCGGTGCCGGGTCTGAACCCGCTAAATGAGGAAAGACGTACATCACCAGGTCGGGATTGGGTAGGCGTTTAAATTGGCTGTAGATCTCGTTTTGTGCGGTACGTGTGAACATGGTGTTGTCTGTTTCCCTCGTCTCCAGAGGCCGACGAAGATCTTGGCGTGCATCGAGCAATTGGCGGCTGCTCGAGCTGCTTGAGCCGCTGGAGCCTTGATCCCAAACGTCCATCATTGTGCGGTCCCCATGGGGGAGCAATTCGTCTTTGTTGGTGGAACAGGCCGAGGCGAGTAGGGCGATGGCCAGGTATGCACCTAGTTTTAAGCCATGATTAGTCAAGCGCAGTCGAAACATGACGGGCTCCTGAGCGATAGTTGACCTTGCGGCCATTGAGTTCGTAATCGATGGTCAGTTGCTGGTCCAGGTGCACAGCTATCTTTGCCCCGGGTTGTACATACACCGCTGCGAAGGCTTGCCCGTAGAGTTTGTTGACCCAGCTGGAGACGTCATTGACGCCCTGGCCAATAATTTTGCCCATGGCTTCACTGCCCGAGCCGCCGACAGAACCGATGGTCCCGGACTGAGGGTTTATAAAAGAGCCGCTGTTTCCATCTGACTTGATGAGGGAGGCAGCACCTGCGCCGGCGGCGGTAATCAGTACCTGCGAGCCAATGTATTGCGAGGCGTTGCTTTTGCGGTCGCCACTGATACAAGGAATGCCATAGGCATCGCTTATCCAGCCCAGGCCACCCTGAATGGTGGTTTGGTTGCCATTGTTCTGATTGTTACTATTTTGACTGCTATTCGTTTCTTCCTGAGGTTGTGGCAGCGTGCGCACAGTGCCGTCATTGAAGACGAACGTCAGGCTTTTGATCTGACCGCGTACGCAAGACAGGGTCCAATCGCCGGAAGCCGTTCCGCTGGCCACCGCGCCGGCGACGTCGGGCAAGTCGATGCCGTTGGCCGTGAGATTGTCCGGCCCGATCAATACCTTGAACGGGTAGGGGTCGTTGACAGTGCCGTCAATGGGCACCCGGCCGATCAGCGCGGACATGGCCACCGAACCCATCAATGTCGAGTTCTGCGGCAGGTGTAGACCTTGCGCACCTGTTTGCGGGCCTCCTGTGGCGAGATTTCATTCGCAACACTTTGAGCGCCCGTGCGCAGTGCATTTTGTCCTCGGTCCACGGACTCGCCAAAAGAGGTCGGGAAGTTGAAGCCGCTTGCCGTTTGATTTGTCCCTGCAGCGATGGGCTTGCCGTTGACATCGACCGGCGTTGCGTCCTGCGGCTCTATCCAAACAACGTCCGCGCCAGGTCCGCCTTTGAAGCCTTGACCGTCACCTGGCTGAACGCCGAAGCCGATCGGCAAATCAGATCCAGACTCATTGCCACTGCCCGATTTGCTGCTCAGGGTATTGTACTGCTGCTGCAGTGTGTCCAAGAGGGTTTGGCTCTGTTGTTGCGCCTCCTGCTTCATCGTTTGCTGAACGTTCTGCAGTTTGTTATCGACGTTGAGGTCGATGTTCTGCAGGCGTTTTTGCAGCTCGATGTTCTGTTGCTTTAGTTCGTCATTGTTCTTCAAAGCATTGGAGACTTGGTCCTTGAGTTGTCTGCTTTCCACGACAATGGTGCGCAATGTGTCGCTGGGTGTATCTCCGTCAACCCCAAGCTTTTTAGCCTCCTTCGTACTAAGTACAACCGTTTCCGGCGCATGAACCTGTTGGTCGGCACTTTCGCGATTGAATAATTTGACCACTACGTATATCGCCAGGATCGCGAACGGTATGACCAGGTATTTAACAAGTGGATTACTCTTCACGACGGCCTCCCTTCGGATCGATCTGGCTGATGGCGGCCGGCAATAACGATTCGGCTAGACCATGACCACGGGTCACCAAGTAGACCGTCGAGGTGTCGCTGGAATCACCTTTGGCGCCAAGGTAGGGATGCTGAAAAGTCGCGGTGACAAAGTCACCCATCAGGTCACGCGGATCCAATGTGAGGTTTTGGGCGCTTGTGTTACGTAGCTTCACCGCCGTGACCCAATACTCGTCTAACCGCCACGACCCCAACGCAGAGGCTTCGACCGGCAATATCGGCATTAGGGTGGTGAGGTCCAAACCGCGCTTCAGATTGATCTGAGCAATCCCCTCCACGGGCTCAACGGTGCGTAGGGGCGCGTAAAGCATCTGTGCGGCATAGCGCGTCATGACCACCGGAAGAGGGGTCTCACGACGCGGTTTCGGCGCGTCCTCATCCTCCTCGGCTTGAGCGCTGGCTTGGGCCGTGGAAGAAGTTGAATGGTTGCTTGTAGGTTTGGCGTTGACTTGGCCGTAACGCGGGGCGGGACTGTCCCCGGCTACAATTTTAGCCGGCTCGGATGCGACCTGATTTGGTTTCCCTACCGTTGCGATGATATCCACGAGCATGATCTCACCGGAGTTCATGTTCTGCAGCTGTAAGCGAGTCGGTTCAATCGGCTCTTTCGCCAACAGGTAGAGGGCACCACCGGTGCTCTGCACGCGCAGTTTGTCGACGAGGTTACGAGGCAGACCCACCCGTACGTTTTGGTCCACAAAGACAATACGCTCCTGACCCACGATCAAGGGCAGTGCTATAGGGATACGATCCCAGCGCAGGATTTCGACGGCGTTGGCCAACCCGCAGAAGTGAAGGGCTACGAGCCCGATGATCAGTAGGCGGCGTGTCATCATTTGCCTCCTGCTCTGGTCGTTTCTGCGGAGACTTCGATGCGTTGTGGATTACTGCTATAACAGTCCCAGGCCAAGCCGAATGGGTTTTTTTCGGGATCGACGTCGAATCGGATAATTCTTAACGGATAGCGAGCAAATGCCCGCTTTACGCGCTCCCCGCCGTAGTGCTCGTCAGCGGTGATGTCCAGGTTGACGGTCCAGTCATTGATGCTGTGCTGTTCAATATGTTGCTCAGACTTATCGTCGATGCCTCTGCCTGGAATTTCAAATACACCCCGCTCACGTTTGCGCAGTTCCCCGCTATTGCGGCGTAGCTCGAAATCTTTCTGCAAGTAGGCTTTGCAGCTGGGAGTCAGGTAGCTTTCCAAGCGGGTAATGTTGTCCTCGTAGTCGGTTTCACCGTCAACGGGCCAACGGTTCATCTGCTGAAAAATGTACAGACCGAAGGCGTATACCGACTCCGGTGGAATATCCCACCACTTACGGGTGCTACCTGAACGTAGATCTGGAGGTACATGAACAGTTAGGTCACGCGGTGCGCTCTGCCAGCCATAAGCCATGTACAGACCCAGGGCAATGAGAAAACCAATGACCATGCGCAGGCTGTTAATGTGGGCCAGTTGGGCGTCTACTTTTTTACGGTAAGTCATTGAACCTCCGTTCGATGACAGGTCCACGCACCTGTACGAGTAATCAGCAGGGCTTTATTCCAGGTAGGAAAGAACCGCGCGATGTTCAATTGCATCTGGCGGTATAGCCATGTATCAGGTCGGCCGCGTTTCCACCGACGCAAGAAACGACTGGCAAGAAACAGCCCTAGGACAGCACAGAGCATGGCGGCGCCGATGATAAGTGCCCAAATCTGGGTCAATATCGCGGCCGGAATACCGATAACCAGCCCTGCGCCGGTGCTCAACGCCAAGGTGGCCCACATTTCGTCAGCGGTAAGGCCGCCCATGATGACTGGCTGATTGTTCAATCGCACAGGGAGGAAAATCAGGGTCCCATCGTCTGAGAGTTCTGTCATGGCCACGGCTCTTTTAAAGAATATTTGAAGCCTTGGTGACCAGAAAAATGGCGACACCGAGGATGGCGACGCCAACGGCGGCTGTCGCCCCCAGATCTCCCCATTTTTTCTTGCCAAGTTGAATTTCGTGGTAGGTGCCGAAGGCATGCCAAGCAACGCCACTGAAAATGACTGCGCAGATGATGAGGCCAAGCAAAGTAAAACCGTCAAAGGCGTAGTTCTGCATGGTTTGCATCAGGTTAGAGCCTTCCCCCCGGGTAGGAGGCTGAGACTGCGGAAGAGCCGCCATGGCCAGTTGGGGGAGAGCAAGCAACCCGATCAGCATGCGGCCCGGTTTTAAGAATGAAGTCATGGTGTATCTCCCATAGGGTCAACTAAGAACAAATGTGGTGAGGATCATGCAAAGCAGTAGGATGCGGACGAGCGAGGTCGAGGCAATCGTTCGATCAAGGTTGCCAGTGGCCCATCCTCGGTAGCAGCTCCAGATAGCCCAGGCGCCCCACATAAAGATGATGGCTACAGCGACGCCGACGAAAAACAGGTAGCTCGTCGAGGCAGGAAATCCTCCTGCCGCTTGAAACGCAGCAGCCTGAGCGCCGCTCATGCTCATGGCTTGCGTCCTTCGGTCGTGTATTGGCCTGACAGCTCAACAGGATCACGAGGCTGGGCTCGGGTTGGGGTTAGATAGCCCTCCAACCCATGACGAATTCGAGCGATATCACCTGCTAGACGCTGGTAATCGAAGAAGTAACGCTTGCCAGGTTCGTCGGCCACTTGAGCGCTACGACGTGCGGTGTCCTCTAAGGCATTCAACTGGCGGATCATCACGTCCAGGTTGGCCTGTTCGGAGGCTGAAGCAGCGGTCGCATGAGAGACAGGCAGGCCGCATCCAAAAAGTGCGATGAGGCCTGGCAAGGCAAGTCGGCAAGTGAGTGCAGTGAGACGCGGGTACTGGATCACGGCTGGGCTCTAGTCATTCCTGATGCCGTCAGCTTGCCGTGATCAAGCTATGGTCGCCGCAAGAAAACCATATTCAGGACTGTAAGGATTTCTTCTGACGGTACTGACACCATCAATCACAGTGGATAGGGCGTTTGAAGAACAGCAGATACCCGATGGGCAAGGCGAATCCGTAAGCCCAGCCTTGGGCGTTTTGATTGCCAACCTTGACTTCTCCTTTGACCACGGGCTGCACGCTGACCAGCTCCCAGCCTTCGCTGCCTAATTGAGCAAGGCGGTTTTGACGTTCAGAATCTTCCAGAAAACCCTGGGTGTCGGGTTCAGTGGTGGGCTCTTCGGACTTGAACATGAAGAGCTTTTTGGTTCTGACAACGTACTGAAAGGGAGAGAACTCAGTGTGGTATTCAAATTTCTGACGGCCCATGGCGACGTCCTCAATGTGCAGAGCTACCAGGGTTTCAATAATAAGCGCGTGCCAGCAATCTGAAATAGTTTGTTGCTAAGCGCGTGATTTCTGAGGTTGGAGTGCAGAGGTCCGAGCATCGACATAGCGCTGCATGATAGAAAGCACCATTGAGTTCAACGCTAGGATCTTCATCCCTCGCGTCACCGCCACGTACAGCAAATTCAACTCGTCATCTTTACGACCTTGATCGATATCGGGTGAAAGCGGATCAGCGCTAAAGTCGTCATACAGGCTGACAAAGTCCCACTCCAGCCCCTTGGCCTTGTGCCCAGTCGTGAGTGTCACGGTGGCGTCGAGCTCGTTATCTACAGAGCGGGAACGTAGGGTTTGGATCCGCTGGGGCAGGTCCGGATAGGCTGTAATGATCTTGATCGATCGCAACATCTCCGTATCCTGGCTTACCTCGGCTATTTCCACGTACTGTGAAAAGTCCCGGTAATCTCTCAACAGCCTGCGGTTCTGCACCTCATGGTTACGGTTGCGGCTGAATAGGTATAAATCTTCCAGATCGCGTAGCGAGTAGCTGTCGATACCGCCGACCCAGAAAATCTTGGGGTTGCTTGCGACCAGCTGCAGGGCGTTCTCGATGACGCCGGTCACGGTACGATGGATAAACGTGCGATGCGGTAGCTCTTCAGGCAGAGCCCGTTTAACCAGGGTATTGCAACCTAACCCCTGCAGCTTTCGTGTCTCACCCTTGTAAAAAAGAATGATGTTGGCCACATGCGCGACGGCAGGGCCGAAGCGAAAGCTTTGGGTCAGGTAGTGACGTTCGGCGTCGGCCATCCAGTCGCTGTTGAGCGCATCTTCTGCGCCGCGGAAGCGATAGATCTGCTGGTGGGGATCGCCGACTGCCACCTTGCGGACCCGTTGTATTTTTACTATGTCGGCAATAACTGGGTTCACGTCTTGACCTTCGTCGAGCAGAATGGCGTTAAATCGTTCGCTCAGGTCGGGCTTGCTTAGCTGATACAGCTTCAAGTAAGCGTCATGGGTGATCGACATTGCTGTGTCCTGCAGATCGATCATCCGGTTCCAGATGGTTTTAGCCACGTTTAAAGCATTGTTCAGGAAACGTTCCTGGGCACTTGTGAGCATTCGTTGCCCCTGGAATCTGGGAAAATGCACACGGCCCAACTCGTCATCGGCGCTGGCCATGAAGTTGTTAAGCGTGCTGAGGACATCCCGCACGAGCTCCCAGTCCTGGGTGTTGATGGCCCTTGCGATGTCCGTCAGGCGTAAGTTATTGGTCTGCTTGGTGGCGTACTGACTGCCATAGACTGCATATGCGAGGCCATGCGCCGTCTTACACACCACGTTTCTGCGTGGAAAGCGGCCCCTGGCAGCGAGCTCGACGGATTTGTTGTAGCAGAGGTAGAGCATTTTCACCGAGGCGTGTTGTGTGGCGTAGCCCACCAGTGTGGTGGTTTTGCCGGTACCGGCAAAAGCCTGAACCAGTAGCTTGTCAGCCGTGGAATGGATGATGGGCTGCTGTTCTTGTGTCCACTGCATGGGCAGCTCCTAAAGGTATTTTTTGAAGCTTGAAACGGTGATGTAAACGGACACACCCAACAGCACGGCGCAGGGCAACAGAATCAAAAGGGGGCTGATGCTGATGGGGATGGCCAGGTAGACCGTCCAGGGCACGATGGTCAGCGGAGTGATCGTCCCCCGGGCTTTGTGATACAGGTAACTTGACTCGCGGCCGGAGCCGAATTTTCGTAGATCACGCCGCACCAGGCCATCGACCAAGCCAGTGAACGCCGCCAGTGCGAACAGCGGAATCGTCAACGTCAGAATGACCATTCGCACACAGAAGGTCAGGACTGTGTATAACGCGGCTAAGCCATAGTCCTGGAATTTGATCATCGCCCGACCGAGTTCGTAGCGAAGGTTCAAGGTTCCCGTTTGTTGTGGTGATGTTGAGCGAGCGTACTGTGTCAGTGCATTTATATTGTCCTGCATGCCGGTTTTCACCATCAGCCAGTCATAGACCGTTTGTGCCAGCCAGGTTGCCGTACGCCCCGGTTCTTTGATGACAACGCTGTGCAGCAGATCCTGGGACAGCCAGCCCAGTTCATGTTGGAACATCTGCTGAGCATGTTTCCAGCCGGCATCCGGCCAGAACGTGTACATGCAAAGCCATTCAACGACGATGGCGCCGAGCAAGGAGCCGAACATCACCCCCAAGAAATGAAAAGGGGTAGAGAACAGCATGCCCAGGAAGTTTTTTTGACCTTCCTGCTGTTGCTGGGCTTTTTCCGCGATATCGGCCATGGCTCTGTTCCTTCAAGCCTATGCGGCTTTTCCGTTATTGGCCATCTGGCGGAAGTCGTCTACCAAGTCATCAGGAAGCGACTCACTTAGTGCGTCATATCCCGGTGCTTGCCACCAGTCGCTGCTGGTTCCGGATCCTTTACGCATGCCCTCAACCAAGGCCTGAAGATCCTTGGGCATCACTTCATCGGGATCGCTTGCCGGCAACGGCATACGAATCTTCCACAAATTCCCGCCCTCTATCAGGGCAAAGCATTGCCCCTTGGGTAGGGCAACCACATGCGCCGGTTCGATCATCGGTACGCTGACACTTTGGATCTGATCGTGAGTGTTAGAGGTGAAAGCGGTGTTGCCGTTAATAGCGTCGTTTGCACTGCTTGCTGGTGTACTGGTAAACACCTGGACCTTTGGCAACTGGTTGGTCAGCAGCTCGGCGGTTGCAGTCTCACGTACACGTAACATGAACAGGTTGTTGAAGTTACCGATGACTTGGCCAGCTTTAGCCCGGTTACCGATTTTTGCCTCAATATCGCTCATGGTTTGGGTATAGGCCGTGACCTGCATGCCGGCACCACCGCCTTTGTTGATCATCGGTATGAATTCATCGCCCATCAGTTCGTTGAATTCGTCCGCATGTACGTTAATTGCTACCTTGCCGCCGGTGGCCCCGGGCAAGCCATCATCGATGCCAAACTTATAGATGTGACCCGCAACTGACACCAGGTCGCTGAACATCGAGTTGCCCACCGCTGCAGCTACCTCTGTATCAGATAAAGCGTCCAGGCCGACATAGACCACTGCCCGTTTGCGGATGATCTGCATCCAGTCAAAGATTGGTCGTGGGTCCTCAAGATCCATGTAGTCGGGAGATAGCAGCTCTGCAATCCGGCCTGTGGTCAGTTTTTCCAGCAATGGCAGAAGGCTGGCCACGATCTTGTCGAAATAGGTTTTGTCATAGCGTACGGCTGATCGCAGACCCTCCATCACTGGGTCGGAGATGCGTTGCTGAGTGAGGTACATGTCCAGGGCCACCACGCGTAGCGGTCGATCCTTCATGGCGAAACTGAGGTTCTTACGATCGATCTTTCCTTCCAGCTCAACGATGGTTTGCCAGGCTTTGGGATCATTTTCAGCAAAGTGCTTCTGCGCATACTCAATAAACAGCGCGTCAATGTTTGTCACATGCTTGAGGATCTGTTCATAGTCCGGCCGACGTCCCAGTGCCACGAGGGCGCGCGCGATGATGTTGACGAAACGCCAGGCGAATTCCCGGAATGCCGCGGAATTGCCTTCCCCCGAAAGTTGGCCGGCAATGCGGGTGGCAACCTCCGAGATCCGACCAAACCGGCCGACGGCGTTGTAGCGAGCGGAGTGATCGGGCCAGCCTAGGTGGAACACGTAGAATTCCTCCAGTCGGTTTGCGCGCTTGCATTCGATGTACATGCGCTTCAGGAGGTCTGCGTCGCCTTTAGGATCGAAGACAATCACCACTTCGCGGTCCAGGTCCATTTCTACATTGCGCTGGCTTCGATGAACGGGTTGCACGCGGCGCCCCATATGAACGCGGCGCCGGGGGCTACGGCGGGTACGCCTGATGTCTTGGGTGATAAACAACTCTGCCAAGCGGGTTTTTCCAACACGAGTAGTCCCCAATACAAGGGAGTGTCCAACCCGCTCACCCAGTGGCAGGCTGACATCCGCTTCGTTCGGCTCTATACCGTGTAAGCGCGGTAGCCCCCCGACTGGAGGAAGTGGACGCGCCGGGTTAAATGGCACATCCCACGAGGTAGCCTTTGACAGCAATTTGAGTGGAAAGGGTGCGAACTCCAGACGCTCCTCAATTCTGCGAGCAAAGGTATAGATAGACGTGGGCTCGACATACTCGGCGTACTTTGGGAGGTAAGTCTCCATCAACCGCTGAGTATGTTTTTGGGTCCAGCGAAAGCCTTTACCGATGAATAGCCGCTCATTGCTGACCGGCATGTCTTTGCTGGTCATGGTGTAGTGGGGTAGGCGCCGAATATTGCGCCGGTAACGCAGCACTACCAACGCTTGTTTGAGGCGGACGAACCCTAGACCCAGAAAGCCTGTACCGGCAACCATGCCGAATAAAGGCGTCAGAGCAACCGCCCAGGGCGCGAAAATACAGAGCAACGCCGCAGCGGCACATACGCAAACTGTGTACAGCTCAACAGCAGGGCGTAGTAACGACTCAATGGTGTAGGAGGTGGTCATGGATCACTTCCTATGAGTGAAAGGGGACAATGGCCCCACTGTTTCGAAATGGAAAACGACTGGCTTGCCTGTCTCAGCGATCAGCCCATAGGACTTGGCCAGGCGGTATATGGGGTGGTAGCTGTTAAGGGAGTTGACGTGTCCAGCAATGCGCTCTCGCCAGACTTCTAGTGGCATCGCTGCCTTGCTCAAATTACACGGCACGCACGCGGGCATCATGTTGCTGATGGCGTGGTTCTCTGGCCGCCCCAAAATGATGGCACCGGAGTACTTGCCGTCCACCCTCTCTGGTTCTCGCCATACTGCTTCCATGTGGTCCGCATGCCACCGGTCACCCAACAGCACACCGCAGTATGCGCAATGGCCCGCGAATTTAGCGTGAAGCTCGCAGCGTTGCTTCTTGGTCAGCTTCATGGGGCCGGGATCCTCCTTTCATGCGTGATGATGAATTGGCCAACTCTTGCCTCGCTTGCTCAACTGCCTCGGGCAGTCGTTCTTTTAGCCGCTGACATAGCTCCACCTCGTCACCAGGTACGCGGGCGATGACGGTGCCGCCATAGAGCTTGGCGACATAGGTGACCTGTTCAAAAAGCAGTTGGCCTGCTCGTGGGTCATCTGGTTGCTTGATGACCAAGGTGATGTGCGTAAGAGAGGCCATACCCTGGTTACTGCTGGATCGTTGTGGCAGTGATCAACAGCGGGTAATGCTGGACTCCCAAGCGCTGTGCCAGATCATTTGATGGAGCCGGGACCAACTGTAGATTTCCTGCCCATCGTTGGATTTCGGCAAACCGCTCGGCGCTGGCCACGTTAACCACAAGGCCCACTGCCTGCAGTTGCTGTAACTGATCGCGGCGCTGTGATAACCACTTTCTGGAGCTTTCATCGTCGCCTACAAGAAACAATGGTTGCAGGCCAGGTGCATTGATTACCCGGCCCTGTACCTGCCCGGGTGTCAGTTGGTCAGAGCGCACTGGAAACGAGCCTTGCCCACGCACACCAATATTCTCTGACTGTGCTGACTGCTCAGTAGGTTCTGGAGCCAAGTACTGGTAGTAGGGCAGAGCGGAAACACCCCCTCGGTCTTCAACAACAATCAGCGAGGTGGCATGCACTGCCATGGGGGAGGCCAAAGACAGCAAAACAGGCAGATGCAGCAATCTATTCATGGATTATTCGCCATCAGGTTGATACCGGTGACCCGGCTGAGGTGTTTGGCAAAAGCTCGTCGGTATCGGGCAGCGGGTTCGCCTCCGGCAGGGCGGTGGTACCGACCAGCAGCGGTGATCCAGTCGCCTCCTTTGGCTTTTTGCTCAGCCAGGATCTGGGCCGTAACCGAGAGGTTTTTGTACGGATCCAGCCCTTCGCAGGGATAGCTATAACGGTGGCCGTTGGCACCGATGTTGGTTTGTCCAAGCCCGACGTCGACTCTATTTGGGCCTGCGGTCTGAAGGGCGATCATCAACGCTCTGCAAGCATCGCTGCGTGTCGCAAAGCGATATCCGGCGCCGGCGACATTCAACGTCCAGGGCCAGGGGACGATCTGGCCGCGAAGTCGGGTGCCACTCTCTTGCAGTGCAACGGAGTACAGCACCTCGGACGGAACGCCGGCAGGCAGGGCAATCAACTGATAGGCCGGTGGCGGAACCTCGGCACCGTTAGCAAATGCCGCGGTGAGCAGTAGCCCCCCCGTTAAAGCCGCGCGAATTACAGACGCTGCCATTGTCCATTCACCTCGCGTACCACGGCCGGCAGCTCACCGCCGAGTCCAAGGCCAAGCCATCGACCGGCATCGTGATTCAATGTGATCTGTCGGCTTCTCACGCTGGCCGGTTCGACTCCAGCCAAGATGGCCCAGCGGCGAATTATTTCGTCATCACCTTGACTACCAACGAAGTACAGATCAAAGGACTGTTTCTGGTTTTGTAAGTCTTTGACGCGGTCAATACATGCGTTGCAACTGTCTTGAACAAAAACGGCTAGTCGTCCAGTGCCTTTCACAGCAGTTAACGCTCCCGAGCCAGGAGCAGATGCAGGGTTGGACGATAGTTGGATGACTTTTTCATTGGGGTAAAGACGTGCGAAGGCTTGGTCATAGGCCCTTTGGTACGCCAGTTCCTTATCGATACGCTGTCGCTCGGCTCGCACCTGCAGCTCTGCATAGCGTCGCCGCTCCTCCTCCGACTTCGCTTCGATGCCAAGTGCTGTCAGAGGATCCAGGCCTGGCGAATAGATTCCGCGAGGACCCTCCATCACAGTTTGAAAACGGGACCATTCTTGGGGGGTCAATCCCCACTCGCGGGCGAGTTCTGTCTGACTTGCTCCTTGAGAAGAGTTGTGAACTTCACTGTTCTGAGTGTTCGAGATCGACGTTGATTGCCCCGAAGCCGCATGACAGCCGTATGCAAACGCGAAGGTGGCCAAGCCTGCAATGAAACCCAAAATGTTCCTGGGCTTCATTGTTTTCGAGGAAGTGGTAGGGGAGTGCATAAAGGAGGTCCTATTGCGCGACGGTTACGGTTTGAGGTGTTCCGGCCACGTCAAAGCGTGCGGATCTTCCGTCCAGCGCGTTGAGTCGCCAGGCGGTGCCCGCCACAGCGTCACCAGGTCGGATAAGGTAAATTTGATTCAACTGCGTGCTGCCAGGCGGTGCTACGGACAAAAAGCGTTCACCGCCGCGATACTCGATACCGACAACGGTAAAAGGGGGTGTTTGCGGTGTGACAGTGGCGGTAGCGGGCGGTTTTGGCCGCTTTGGTTGGCGGGCAACGGGCTTAGGCTTGGGCTTGAGGGGCACAGCAGTGGTTTGTTTGATGCGTGACTGACTGAGTTCTTGAAGACGGCTATCGAGTGTTTCGACGCTGGCTTTGAGGACTAGCAATTCACCAGCAGACGCAGCATTTTGAGAGATTTCTTGCGCTGACTCCGTCGCTTGCTTTGCATACGCTTGTGCGGCATCAATTCGATTCGATAAAGCCTGCTGCCCGGCTCGGAAGTCCTCGTTGGTCACCAGGTGGTTGCCGGCTACCGTGCCCAGTCGCTCATCGACTTTGCCAAGCCGCGTCAACAACGCATCGAGCGACTCTTTGTCTGCAGTCGCAGCCAAGCTGGTGCGGAGTTGGGAGAGTTGATGATGCTCATAACACAGAATGCCTGCCAATAATGCAAGGCACAGACTGAGTATCGCTGTGGTTCGAGTAGGGCGTGGTAGGTTCATGGGCGTCCTCGCGCAAAAGCGAATACACCCTCTCAAACCAGTCTCTTAGGTGCATCAGGAAATAGGTTTTCCAGGACGCATGGTTTTTGAAGTGTCGAGTTGGCCGCTGGTAAATTGGGATCGTTATAAAAAAATGGCCACCCGAAGGTGGCCGTCAAACTATGAAGCAATGAGCTGCCTTGCAAGTGTCATTTCAACTGAATCACCATCTTGGTTCAGCGAGTCGAGACCAGAATCTGGCACATCTCCCGACGTGCTTTGAATCACGGCGATTTTCTTGGCCATCAACTGCAGGCAAGTAATCTGAGAGCTGCCGGCATAGCCAAAAAAACACCCTCACTGGCTGCTTTTGCCCAATCCGCCATCACCGTCGAAATGCCTGTTGCAAGGTGTTGGGTAAAGCCATATACCGTAGCCCCACTGCGCGGAGTAAAGTCTTAAAAACCCGTGATAATGATCTGCGGAGTCAGAATAAAGTGGGTAACCGTCCGGCCAGGTCATCTACCCAGCTCTGCAAAGCGAAGACATGGTGTGCATTTAAATTAAGTGGACACCAATTCTAGCCTTTCAAGCGGGTATTTCATGCAGCCAACACGCCGTTCCTATTCCAAATCCTTCAAAGCCCAGATCATTCAAGAGTGCGCCCAACCAGGCGCTTCGATTGCCAGCGTCGCGCTCGGCCATAGCCTCAACGCAAACCTCGTCCACAAATGGATTCGGCTGCAAACGCAGAAAATTCCGGCACACCCACCTGCGGGGGCGAACTCCCATCCAGCATCATCGAATATCTGCGTTGAAATACAGCACCCGCGCGCCATCATCAAAGTGGACTGGCCCACTGAAAGTGCTGCCGCCTGCGCGACTTTTCTTCGAGATATTCTGCGATGATTCACATCGACTCCATCTGGCTCGCCACCGAACCGATGGCCATGCGCGCAGGCACCGAAACGGCGCTAGCCAAGGTGATCGCGGTGTTCGGTGCGGCGCAGCCGCACTGCGCTTATCTGTTCGCCAACCGCCGCGCCAATCGCATGAAAGTGCTGGTGCATGACGGCTTCGGAATATGGCTGGCGGCGCGCCGGTTAAACCAAGGCAAGTTCCACTGGCCTGGCATCCGCCATGGTCCTGAGATGGAACTGGATGCCGAGCAACTTCAAACGTTGTTGCTGGGGCTGCCATGGCAACGCGCAGGTTCTGGAGGCTCGATCACACTGCTTTAACGGCAGCCATTAGCCTATCGGTCTATCGTCGCGAAACGCCCGCTCTGGCAAAGTCCGGCGTATGACTTCTTCGCCCAATCTCGACCAACTGTCTCCCAATCAACTGCGCGTCCTCGCAGCGCAGTTGCTCTCGCAAGTCGACACTATGGGCAAGAAAATCAACCGTGATCAAACAGTCATTGAGAAACAGACCCACGAGATCGCCCAGCTCAAGCGTTTGAAGTTTGCCAAGCGCAGCGAGCAGATGAATCCTGAACAGGCCAGCCTGCTAGATGACCTGATCGATACTGATATCGCGGCGATTGAGGCCGAGCTTCAGGCGTTGCAAATAGCACCAGAGGCGACCGAGGAAAAGCTAAGGCCCAAGCGCACGGCATTGCCGGCAGAATTTCCGCGAACGTTGATCCATCACGAACCGGACAACACTCACCGCCCATGCGGCTGCGCCCTGAAGCGCATCGGTGAGGACGTTAGCGAGAAGCTGGACTACACGCCCGGCGTGTTCACCGTCGAACGCCATGTCCGTGGCAAGTGGGTCTGCGATAACTGCGAAACGCTGATCCAGGCACCGGTTCCGCCGCAGGTCATTGATAAGGGCATCCCGACTTCGGGCCTGCTCGCACACGTCATGATCGCCAAGTTTGCTGACCATCTGCCGCTTTACCGTCAGGAATCGATCTTAGGTCGAGCGGGCTTGGCGATTCCACGTTCAACCTTGGCTCAATGGGTTGGCGTGACCGGAGTTCAGTTGCAGCCGCTGGTCGATGCGCTGCGCGAAGTAGTGCTTGGGCAACAAATCATCCACGCAGATGAAACACCGGTGCAGATGCTCATGCCGGGAACAAAGAAAACCCACCGCTCCTATGTGTGGTCCTACGCTACCAGCCAGTTCTCGGATGTGGCAGCGGTGGTTTATGACTTCAGCCCCAGTCGCGCCGGAGAGCATGCTCGCGACTTCCTTCAGGACTGGAATGGCAAGTTGGTCTGCGACGATTTTGGCGGCTACAAGGCCAGCTTTGAACTCGGCGTGACCGAGATCGGCTGCATGGCCCATGCACGGCGCAAGTTCTTTGAACTGCACGCTACGAATAAAAGCACGCTCGCCGAGCAAGCCCTGCGCTATATCCAGTTGTTGTACGAAATCGAAAGAGAAGTCAGAGACCTGGAGCCGGATTTACGGCGCCGAATACGGCAAGAAAAAGCCGTACCGGTGAAGGATAGGCTGCATGCCTGGATGAACGCGCAGCGTGATCTTGTGCCCGAAGGTTCGGCCATCAGCAGAGCGCTCGATTACAGCCTTAAACGCTGGGCAGCGCTGTCGCGCTACCTCGATGACGGGGCGGTTCCCATTGATAATAATTGGGCGGAGGTGCGACACGAAGTCGCTTAATGAAGTTGTTCCCCCTTGGTGGGAACCACCCGTGTCACCGGGTGAATCTAGAAGGCTGAATCAAGAGCGCCTTCGACAATGTTACGAGGCGCCGCAAGGTGCGGGGTACCAATCGTGAGAGGCGTACCCTTCTGGCAGCCATGGCCGGACAAGTGCTAGATAGTTGGTATGGTGAACACACGTGAATCTGCGCAACGATCGTTAAATTAAGCGAGCGGAAATGGCTTACACGCTCGAACCAAAATGGTAATGGAGGTGGGAACTGCGTCTTTCTACTACGCATTCGTGACCCACATGCCTCCCGGTCGATAGCAGGCACCTAACCCGACGCACTTCAGTAAGCGGAACGTGGAAATCCCGTATCGCTCCCGTCAGGGAAAGCCGTTTGTAAAAATTGCCCATGGCGGTGCGGGCGAAGGAACGAGGAAAAAGCGAACGCCGTCCTGTAATGGGTTGGATAGAGGTTGAAACATCACTTCACGCGAAAGCGGGCAGACGTCCTCATGGTCTCTCTTCACACGAGAGTAGGTAGAACCCTTTCAACGGAAGGAGAGCAAATGAACGCAGCAGCATTGGCGTGTGCACCTTCCGGCACGTCGTGGGACAGCATCGATTGGATCGCCGTACAACGTCGTGTCAGAGGGCTGCAAGCGCGTATTGTGAAGGCTGTACAAGATGGCAGACATAACAAGGTGAAAGCCCTGCAATGGCTGCTGACTCACTCGTTCAGTGGCAAGGCATTTGCTGTGAAACGGGTGTCTGAAAACAAAGGCAAAAATACCCCCGGCGTGGACAAGGTTACTTGGAATACGCCTAGGGCCAAGCTCGGCGCGATAGAGTCGTTGACGCGGCGAGGTTACTCGCCGCTCCCGCTTCGGAGAGTGCTTATTCCGAAGAAAAACGGCAAAACGAGACCTCTTGGAATTCCCGCGATGAAATGCCGGGCCATGCAGGCGCTTCATCTGCTGGCTCTGGAACCGATAGCGGAAACTACCGGCGACCCGAACTCTTATGGGTTCAGGCCGGAACGCTCAACTGCGGATGCCGTCGCACAGTGCTTTGGTGTGCTGTCACGAAAAGCAAACGCGGAATGGGTGTTAGAGGGCGACATTCAAGGCTGTTTCGACAATATCAGCCATGACTGGTTGATCGCCAACATTCCCATGGACAAGGCGATTTTGCAGAAATGGCTCCGGGCTGGTTATGTCTACCAAAAGCAGCTATTCCCCAGCCACGCCGGAACCCCGCAGGGAGGCATCATATCCCCGGGGTTGGCGAACATGACGCTGGATGGGTTGGAAGCGATGCTGGCGAAGAGATTTCCCAACGCGAAGTGGACAGCCCGAAAAATGCGCGTGGTGCGTTATGCAGATGATTTCATCATCACTGGTTGTTCGAAAGAATGGCTGGAGAATGAAGTCAGGCCCGCCGTGGTTGAATTTCTGGCAGAGCGTGGACTTGTCCTCTCTCCGGAAAAAACCAAGATAACGCACATAGGGGACGGGTTCGACTTCCTCGGATGGAACCTGCGCAAGTACAACGGCAAGCTCCTGATCAAGCCGTCCAAGGCGAACATCGGGGCTCTACTTGCCAAGCTGCGAGAGTTGATCAAGACCAACAAAACGATACGACAGGCTAACTTGATAGGTTTGCTCAACCCGGTTCTACGGGGCTGGGCGAACTATCACAGTCATGTCGTCGCCAAGAAGGTCTTCAACCAGGTGGACAGCGCAGTGTGGGAAATGCTCTGGCGATGGGCGGTACGTCGCCACCCTCGCAAGACACGCCGATGGGTGAAGGATCGGTATTTCAAAGTACAAGGGGCGCGCCGTTGGGTGTTCTCGTGTACTGAAAAATCCGCCGATGGTCGGAAGCGTCAGTACACGCTAGTAGACGCCTCAGACACACCGATTGTGCGACATATCAAGATTAAGGCTGCTGCCAACCCTCACGACCCTGCATGGGATGAGTACTTCGAGTCCCGCTGGGGCAAGAAGATGCTCACTTCCGTTAAAGGTCGAGCCAAGCTGTATCGGGTATGGGTGCAACAGGGCGGCAGGTGCTGCGCCTGCTTCAAGCCGGTGACCAAAGACACACCGTGGCACAGTCGCCATATTGTGAAGCTAGGTCATGGCGGGACGGACGCTGCGGCTAATCTTGAGATTTACCACCTGCGTTGCCCACGAGATGTGCAATTTGCCAATGTCGACGATGTATAACCGGGTGCCCAATGGCGCCTTAGCAGAGGCTTGAGCCGTGTGCTGGGAAACTCGCATGCACGGTTCTTAGGGGGTTGGACGCGGGCAACCGCGTCTGACTACCCGACAACCAGATCCGGCCATGGGCTCTTGGGCGCAAGAACTGGCTCTTCGCCGGGTCGCTACGCAGCGGAAAACGGGCTGCGGCGATCATGAGCTTGATCCAGTCAGCGCGGCTGAATGGCCATGATCCGTACGCCTATCTAAAGGATGTTCTCACGCGCCTGCCGACGCGGCGCGCGAGTGAGATTAACAAGCTGCTGCCGCACAGGTGGGCACCTGTTTAATCGCGCAGGGTGTTTTGTGCTTATGTCTTCCCTGGCATCTACATTTTGCGCCACACCAAAGCAGGAATTGCTCGGATGTAAATTAGTTCGCTGACCAACTCAATCAGCGTTTGAGTAATCACTGCTGCCGCAGCGAGCCCTCTGATTTCCTCGGGCAAGGCCAATGCCAATGGTAGAACTACCAATGAGTTTCGTGTCGAACTGCTGAAAGCGACAGATCTTGCCGTGCTAGCCGGTAACTTAAACGCCCGAGCCACCAGCGCACCCACCACGGGTGCCAAGAGCATGAAACCAATGTAGACGGGAATAACAGGCAGCAGCTTGTCCATGTCTCTGACCACCGTTGAAATCTGAGAGCCGATCACTACGACCAATACAGCCGCCATAGCTGGCACAGGCATCCAAGCCCATACATTGTTCCAGCCCTCAACGATGCGTGACCCCTTTGCCCCGGCAGCTGTTGCTACTGCCAAGACCAAGGGTAAAGCGATCAGCACTACGAAGGCCTCAACAAATGGGCCGACCGATATAACCACCGCCGAGTCATCACTCACCATGAAGGCTAGATAGAGGGGTAGTAGCACAAGCTGAAGCACGAGTAGTAATGGTGTTGCCGCCAGAGTCAGTTTGGAGTCGCCCTTACCGATATGGGTAAACACAACAACATAATCGATACAAGGCGTCAGCAAGACCAATAGTGCGCCCACCAAAATCGCCGGGTGGTCGGCTAGGCCCATCGTCAACGCCCAAACCAACAGGGGGATGGCGACGAAATTGGCGGTCAGCAGCGCGGTCATGAAACGCTTGTTTGCAAGCCCTTTGCGAAGATCCAAGAATGGGATCTGCAGAAACATGGCGTACATCAGCACAGCGATGGCTGGTGTCACCAACGCACCTAACGCTTGAGAGGCATCAGGTGCGAGCAGGCCCCCGATAGCCGCGACAATGACCGCGACGAAGTAAACGGGAATCTGGTTCTTCTCTAGCTGTTCTCTGTCCACGGAATGCCCTTAAAACGCGTGAAATCATTTTTCGATTGAGCAGGTTAATATCTGTAGCTACTACAGGTTCAAGAAAATGCTTGGGGAGTTTGGATGTCAGGAATCGGAGCGCTGTCGAAATCAACGGGTTGCCACATTGAAACGATTCGCTACTACGAGAAAATAGGCCTTCTCCCTCCGGCCCTACGGTCGACAGGGCGGCATCGAATCTATACCGAAAAGCATCGGTCACGACTCATCTTCATCAGGCAGAATCGTGAACTGGGCTTTCCACTCGACGATATCCGCGAACTCATTGCGCTCGCGGCAGATGCTGATCGTCCGTGTGCTGATGCGTTGTCGGTGGTCAAGAAGCACTTGGCAGAAGTGGAATCTAAGGTAGCTAAGCTCCTGCAGATCCGGATAGAGCTGCTCTCAATGGCAGGCACGTGTGAGTCAAGATGCCTAGGCTCGAACACTCCAGACTGTACGATTATTGAGTCACTGTTCGAACCCGCTGCTGGGGCTCGCTCTGGTTGCTGCTCCTAGACGAGTCAAGAGCATAGGGGAGCAAGCTGCCATTGAAACCGAATAGCGCGATAGTCTCGACAGGGTCTTTCGAGCGTCCGTCTACACCAAACGGGCTGGTGCAAGATGTGTTCGGCAGACGCTTACTAAAGTGGTGCGCCACTGCTGGCATAAAAATATCAAGCTATAGTGTTTGGGGCCCTCAATCTCGTGACCGTACTGAGCGAACGCTTACACGGCAGACGTTTGCCAGGGCATATACCTATCAACTGAAGGAGCAAGTTCTATGGCCATCAAACCTGGGCCCAAGCCAATTGCCGAATCAACCGGCAAGACAGACCAGCGTCGCCGTGTAACCCCCGAGAACAAGCCTAAGCATCCCGACCTGGACGTGCATAAGCACAAGAAGGGTGATTGATGAGACCCCGCCAGACATGGCGGGGTTTTATTCTCGGTTAGCAGGTGTCACCGGATTTCCAGTGGGCATCTCCTAATTAATGCCGAAAAGCTTGTAGTAGGGTTGTTGAGGAGGACATGCTGGTGCGACTGTGTCGAGGAGCTTTCTGGATATTTCTACCCTTAACCCTGTCGGCTACCGATGGTAATGAGCGCTTA
The DNA here is from genome assembly GCF_016307435.1 of Pseudomonas sp. S4_EA_1b. Taxonomy (NCBI): domain Bacteria; kingdom Pseudomonadati; phylum Pseudomonadota; class Gammaproteobacteria; order Pseudomonadales; family Pseudomonadaceae; genus Pseudomonas; species Pseudomonas sp. S4_EA_1b. The sequence continues at coordinate 39,506 of NZ_JAEILC010000021.1, forward strand.
GAGAGGTCTACAGCCGACACATGCCAATGGCGTCGAAAACCATCATGGCGGATTTCTCCAAACGTTTACTCGTAGGCTTCACAACGCGATTGACGACTTGCTCGATATGCATGACTCCCAGGGTGAAAGCTGAGTGGGCATTTGAGGTGCTGACCAACCTGGCTGATGCATCGCAGCATGCAGCTATCAGGCGCTCGCACTGAGGGACGTAGACTCGAGCGGCGCCCTCGGCCCAGTCGAAATTTCAAACTCATTGCTTGACACTGTAGCTACTACAGGCTGTTCAATGACGCCATATCCTTATTGGTAGATGCGTCATGAGCCAGGAAAACCCGTCGAAAGCCAAATTGCACCTCGTGCCGAAGTCGGACGATTGCTGTTCTGCTGACCCCCGCGAGACCTTCGCCAAACAGGTTCATTCTCGTGCACATCATGTTGAGCATGGGCCTGATCACGCCGAGAGCTTGGGCAGAACGGGATCGCATGCGTGCGGTTCGAAGGATTCTCAGCCTTGTGGAGCCAAGTCCACCGACCATAATCAAGACCATAGCGCACACGATCATGGCACTTCAGCTCAAGCCCATTCCGATGCCGACCATTGCTGTTTGAGCAAAGTGGATTCCGCAGGGGCGGTGACTTCACATTCGGCCATGGCTGAGCCAGAAGGCACGACCCTGGTTCGGTATCGCATTGATAAGATGGATTGCCCTACCGAAGAGCGGCTAATTCGTAATCGCTTAGAGCCGATGCCTGGCATCGCACGACTTGATTTCAATCTGTTGGATCGTGAGCTGACAGTGCATCATCGCTTGGATGATCCGAAGGCGATAGTCATCGCTTTGACCGCGCTGGATATGGGGCCCAATCTCATCGAGGCCGGCGCAACCCCGAATGCCATTTCACCTGCTCTGACGACGCGCTTGAAAGGGCTGCTGGCGGTCAGCGGTCTAGCTGCCATCGCCGCTGAAGTGATCGCTTGGACGACCGGACAGGAGGGTTCTTTGCCTGTAATGTCCTTGGCTGCGCTGTCCATTCTTACTGCTGGTCTACCAACTCTGAAGAAGGGGTGGATCGCTGTAAAGAACTTCACATTGAACATCTACTTCTTGATGTCTTTGGCTGTCTTGGGTGCCATGGTGATTGGCAAGTGGCCGGAAGCCGCGATGGTGGTTTTCCTTTTCGCTATTGCCGAAGCCATCGAAGCACTCTCACTTGAGCGAGCGCGTAACGCGATTAAATCGCTGACTGCATTAGCTCCTGAGACTGCGGAAGTCATGACCGAAGCTGGCTGGAAAGAACACCCGGTTGAGAATGTCGTTCTCGGCAGCCGTATTCGTGTTCGCACAGGGTCGCGGGTACCGCTGGATGCGAGGGTGGAATCTGGTCGTGCTGCTCTCGACCAAGCCCCTATCACTGGTGAAAGCTTGCCAGTAGATAAGGCAGAGGGGGATCCGCTATATGCTGGCAGTATCGTGACAGACGGCGTCGTGGAGGCGACTGTCACGGCAGTCGCTGGCGAAAGTACGCTCGCTCGTATTGCTGCCGCGATTCAGGATGCGCAGTCTCAGCGGGCGCCGACGCAGAGGTTCGTTGACCAGTTCGCACGGTATTACACCCCAGCCGTAGTGGCGGTGGCATTTCTTGTTGCCGTTTTAGGCCCAGTGCTGCTTGGTGGTACGTGGGGTGAATGGTTGTATGAGGCCCTGGTGTTGTTGGTCATCGCGTGTCCTTGTGCCTTGGTCGTCTCAACGCCTGTCACTGTTGTGAGTGGTCTTGCCGCAGCCGCACGGCATGGAATCTTGATCAAGGGTGGTGCCTACCTGGAAAGCGGGCGCCTGCTGAAGGTGGTTGCTCTGGATAAAACAGGCACGTTGACTCAGGGCAAGCCAGTTCTGACTGACTCAGATATATTCAGTGACTTGTCTATCGAGAAGGCAACTTTGATTGCTGCGAGTCTTGATGAGCAAAGTACCCACCCAGTAGCGAAAGCATTGGTCAATGGGTGGAAATCGCAGCAGCCTGGCGCTGTGGCTCTGCCTGTCAGTGACTTCAGTGTGCTAAATGGCCGAGGCGTGAAAGGCACGATCGACGGTCATCTTTGGCATCTAGGCAACCATCGTTTGGTTGAGGAGTTGGGCGTGTGTTCTTCGGAGCTGGAGGCCAGACTTTCACGGCTTGAGGAAACTGGCAAAACGGTGATCGTGCTATGCGGCAATAGCGGCCCCGCCGCGATATTCGCGGTCGCAGACACAGTCCGACCGGAGAGTGTTGAAGCTGTGGCTGCTTTGAAGGCTTTGAACGTGGTTCCAGTAATGCTGACTGGGGATAATCCTGCGACGGCGAGGTCGATCGCTGAGCAATTGGGCATCGAGGATGCCCGTGGAAATCTGATGCCAGAGGACAAGCAGACTGCAGTCGCTGAACTCAAACGCAGATATGGCGCCGTTGGGATGGTTGGTGACGGCGTTAATGACGCCCCCGCCTTAGCGCAATCCGATATAGGTTTCGCAATGGGAGCCGCAGGGACAGCGACAGCTCTCGAAACAGCTGACGTTGCGATCATGGACGACGACCCTCGAAAAATCGCGTACTTTATCAGCCTGAGTCGCCGATCCGCCTCGGTTCTAAAGCAAAACATCATTTTGGCTCTGGGCATAAAAGTTGTCTTCTTGGCGTTGGCTCTCTCTGGTTTCGCGACATTGTGGATGGCCGTTTTCGCCGACATGGGGGCGAGCTTGCTCGTCGTATTCAATGGCTTGCGGCTGCTGCGTCGGTGAAATGGCTGCTGCGTTTTATATAGCTCATTCGCTGGAGGAGAGAACCATGCACTGCCCAGTTTGCAAAGAAGTACTGTTGGTAATGTCGGAACGTCAAAACGTTGAAATCGACTATTGCCCGCAATGTCGAGGTGTTTGGCTTGACCGGGGAGAACTCGACAAGATCATCGAGCGTAGCCAGCAGGAAGAACAAGAAGCTCGTTTTCTTCCACAGAGCGTATCTCAGTCGCTGCAAGGTACACCTCCGTCTGAACCTGTGTATGCCCAGCCGTCTTCTGGCCACCATGACAACAAACGCGGCACTAAGCACGGCCACTCCGCGCCGCAGCCTGGTCACGGTGGTGGTTGGCGGGACGGATATCAGAACGGCCATCAGAATCAGTCGAGGCATCAGGAAGAGCAGGTTTATCATAAGAAATCGTTTTTACGGGAAATTTTCGACTAATATTTGCTTGGATACAGCGATCCGCTAATCAGACTCCAGCCGGAAGATTTGATCAGCCGGCTGTAGCTTTTTCGAAACCCGGTATCCGGTATTCAACCAGTTTAGTAGAGCGGTTCCTCAGCCACTAGCGGGCCCGAAAATCCTGTAAAACCGTCTCTCCCCTTGACTTGCTCATCCCAATTACCGGGTAGGCGCTGCGTCGGTCACCTGACTCCATTCCGAGCGATCCCACGGGCATACCGAAGGCAGCTATTCCGTCCAGATTGGCTCGTCGACTTAGTTCAGCAATTTGTGTGACCGGAACATGGCCTTCGACGAATTTCCCACTTACAACTCCCGTGTGGCACGACGCCAGATTTACGGGTACGCCGAGCTTCTCGTTCATATCGCTAATGTTGTTTTCCATATAGTCGACCACTCCTTCAGATAAGCGATCCACCTGGTCCAGCAGCCACAGTTAGGGGCTTTGTAGACGGCAATTGATTACGCTGCCTGTAACAATGAGGCTGCATTTAGCGTTGCAACGAGTGCAATGACTTGAACGGTCTTTTTGAATGAATTCATGGCTGATGCTACTTAACGAAGAGAAAGAGAGGAGGAGTTAGCGTGCATAGCCTCACCGACGGTGGCCAGATGGCCGTGACTGGGGTTCAGTTCCAGCCGCTGGTTGATGCGCTGCGCGACGTGGTTCTCGGGCAGCAGATTATTCAAGCCGATGAGACACCTGTGCAAATGCTCATGCCGGGAACTAAGAAAACCCACAGTTCTTATATTTGGTCCTATGCCACCAGCCAGTTCTCGGACGCGGCAGCGGTGGTTCACGACTTCAGCCCTAGCCGCGCCGGAGAACACGCTCGCAACTTCCTGAATGACTGGAAGGACAAGCTGGTCTGCGATGATTGTGTCGGTTACAAAGCCAGCTTCGAACTAGACGTGACCGAGATCGGGTGAATGGCTCATGCGCAACGTAATTTCTTTGAGCTGCACGCTAAGAATAAAAGCACGCTTGCGGAGCAAGCTCTGCGTTATATCCAGTTGTTGTACGAAATTGAAAGCGAAGTCGCGATCTGGGGCCGGATTTACGACTCCGAATACGGCAAGAAAAAGCTGTACGGGTGATGAATATGCTGCACGCCAGGTTGATTGCCTAGCGTGACCTCGTGCCTGAAGTCTCAGCCATCAGCAGAGCACTCGATTACAGTCTCGAACGCTGGGCAGCGCTGTCGCGCTACCTCGATGACGGGGCTGTACCCATAGACAATAACTGGGCAGAGAACCAGATCCGATCATAGGGCCTTGGGCGCAAGAACTGGCTCTTTGCAGGGGCCTTACGCAGCGGAAAACGTGCGGCAGCGATCATGAGTCTGATCCAGTCTGCGCGCCTGAATGGTCATGATCCGTATGCATATCTGAAGGATGCTCTCACGCGGCTGCCGACGCAGCGGGCGAGTGAAATCGATCAGTTGCTGCCGCAATCTTTTTAATCACGCAAGGCGTGATGCCCGGACGCTTATGGCGATACTCAAGCTAATGCAAAAGTTCTGACGATTGAGCAAGTGTGACGGCTTAACCCGACGGCAAGGGGAGGTGTCGAATATCGTCAACCATCAACGCAAAACGCCGTAATCGTTTCAATATGTAGCTTTCACTGTAGAGTTTAAAAGCGTTATGCAATGAGCTTGCAAGGTATCTAGAGAGCCGGAGTGATTCACTTGCTCGCCTTCAGAGATCATAGAGTATGCGACCTTTAAGTCACGACCGTATTGTCCACTCCATGGCATGCTTAGGCTTCATGCCCCGGTAGATTTATCATATCCACACGCAACTACATGGATATGTGCGCCGTGGCACCGTCACGTAGTTCGTCTCACCAGATTATGAGAGTATCAACTGATAAAAATCTACGTTCCTTGAACTACACTTTATCATCGGCAACTACGTTACTCACAAATACCTAAAGTGAAAGCGGGTCTGAACGCTTCCACATACATTGGACACTGAAATCCAGCTTGTGGATAAGCATTATCGAGCGCTGTTTCGGGGGGGTATGGTGTTTTTTCGCACCACGGTTTTGGACCGGTAGGCGAGTTGAAAGCTTCGATTAGCAAGTTTTTTGCGCGCCGAAATGTATATCCGACGCGGTAGGCCAGAAGCGCCAAGTGAAAGACAAACTTGGATGAAACCTGAAGTGCCCGTGAGTCGGCGAAATCACAGGAGCGTATGTGATTGCTTCAAGAACAGCACGCTAGCGTTTTTCTAGAACATATCCTACGCCTCTGAGTGTATGTATCAGTTTGTTTTCAAAAGGATCATCCATCTTGGCTCTTAATCTTCTAATTGAAACTTCTACAACATTTGTATCGCAGTCGAAATTCATGTCCCATACCTGAGATATGATCTGTGTACGACTCAGGACAATTCCCGTATTTCTCATTAAATAGTGCAGAAGTGCGAATTCCTTCGTTGTTAAGTCGATACGCTGACCGTCTCTAAACGCCCTATGACGGCTTTGATCCAGCTCCAGATCGGCTACGCGAATGATCTCAACAGATGCTGGATTATCAGACCTGCGCATCAGTGCGCGAACTCGAGCAAGCAGTTCCGGGAATTCAAAAGGCTTAATTAGGTAATCATCTGCACCATTCTCTAGTCCTCTGATTTTATCAACCAAGCGACTTCGAGCAGTAAGCATCATAATTCTACAAAGACAATTGTTTCTTCGCAACAATTCAAGTACCTGCCACCCATCCATCTCCGGCAGGTTGATATCTAGGATGATTAACTCGTACATATGTTGTTTGGCCAGAAAAAGCCCGTCGTATCCGGTATGTACGCAATCCACGATATAACCGCTCTCCGTAAGGCCTTGGCGCACATATTCGGCAGTTTTTACTTCGTCCTCAATTACCAGAATTCGCATTGGATTTTGTCTCGATATGACTGAGCTGTTTTAACTACGCGAATGCGCTGTCATCATTGGCAGGAATGATAATTCAAAACCACTTGGGTGGGGGCTAAATAACGTACTTGTAATCAGTGAGCAATACACTTGATAACATCGCGATATATTATATCGTGGCTCGGACCAACCAGTTGCGGGTTATTTCTCTACTGCTGAATTGACCTTATGAAATGTTGGGTTGTTTTTTTTATTATGGCCATTTTATTCCGTGCAGATGAGGGCGATTTTTCTCATGCTGAAGAAGGCGGTCACTGGTGCAGTCATGAACTCCATCGGGACGCGGTGCGCGTACTCGAAGATTTACTCGAATTTTAGGTAAAAAAAAGCGCCCCAGGGGGGCGCAAAATATTCACCTTTTACCAAAGGAGCATTTAAGCAACTCAAGGTGAATTCTTTAAGCTCGCTATTTTTGTTTTAGGCGAGTCACATGAATAAATCGATCTTGTTTAGGGCTCACAGTATCGAAAGTGGATATTCAACGATCAGGCGTACTTCATCCAAGTCCGATTCGAATGCAGTGGCACGAGTATTTGCTTGACGTAATCGCAAGGAAAGATCTTTCGCCGCACCTGTTTGTACGACGTATTTGACTTCAATATCACGCTCCCAACGTTTTTGATTCGTGAGCGGATCGCCGTTACCATCAGTGCGCATATAGAATTGATTGGCGTTCGAATAGTCTGCACCAGAACCTCTGGCATAACGAGTCATGAACGATAGCCCCGGAATACCGTAGCTGGTCATGTTCAAGTCGTAGCGCAGCATCCAAGAGCGTTCCTTCGGTGAGTTGAAGTCGCTGTACTGTATTGAGTTGTCAACGAAGATTGAGTCTGATTGACGAAGGTAGTCGAAGTCGTCATCGCCATTGTTTCGCTGATGAGACAGTGCAAGAGTATGCGCACCGTACCGGACGCCGAGCTTGGCGCTCCATATATTGTTGTCGAATTCGCCCAGGCGCTTCTTGCCTTCATCTACAGCTTTGTAGTAGTTGAATCCGCCGATAAGCGTCAAATCATCGCTGAGTGGGTAAGTGAGGCTGCTACCGGCATAGTATTGATTCCAAACATCCTTCAATTGGCTGGCGTAAAGGCTCACCGTGATGTTGTCGTTGACTTGGTAATCACCGCCGCCGTACCCAATCCAAGGCGAGTTGACCGGGCCGGCATAAAATGTGGCAAAGTTATCGTTCAAGTTGCTGGAACCAGGCTGGCTCATCGCATGCAGTCGACCACCCTGCAAGGTTAGGCCTTGAATGCTACTATTTTCGACCGTCACGCCGCGGAAACTTTCAGGGAGTAAGCGAGAATCTCCCGATGCCACGACGGGTGTTGCGGGGAAAACATCTCCAACCTTTACGACAGTATCAAACAGCCGAAACTTCGCTGCTCCACCCACCTTAGTGTATTCATCACGTGCTTCGCCGTCACCGTTAACAGGCAGCACGTCAAAGCTGCTACGGCCACCGTTGCGCCCGCCACCAGTATCAAGCTTGATGCCAATCATTGCAAACGCATCTATACCAAAGCCCACAGTGCCCTGCGTAAAACCAGAGTTGAATTTAGTGATTATCGCATGTGCCCAAGCTTCGGAATAACCGTTGGTATTGCCTTTGCCGCTGTTGAAAGTCGGCGCAGATGCATCACGATTATCACGATTGAAATAGAAGTTGCGGTTTAGAACAGTAAGGCTGCTACCTTCAATAAAACCTTCTGGTTTACCTTCCGCTTGTGCCGTGAGGGCATAGCTTCCAGAAAAAGCTGAAACCGCAGCCAAATACAAAGTTACTTTGTGTCTCAAGCGATGCTCCTTTGATTACGGCAGTTTTTATTATGATTTACCTACGCGGGTATAGTCTGTTGTTTTGGCCCGGTGGAGCACTTAGAATAGCGCCTGGGTCATATTTGCAGATCAAAGATAACGAGTCGGTGACGGGGTGATTACAATTCTGTTATCAGGTATTTCCACCGTTGCAGGGCTTCCAGAATCTTTTTCACTAAATCCCTGCGTTTCGCCTGAAAGCTTTCTATTTCGACTATCCCCCCAGGGTTTCTAACGAAATTGTAATTTTATAGCCACCCCTCTGATAGTGATCGCTGATTAGAGTGCCATCACCTGATCCAGAGGGGCTTGGCAGCTGTTTAGGCGTTCTCGCCAAGCTTTATCAAAGTTTGTGCATGAGGACTATCAAAGTGCCCTGGTATAATCACATTGCTTTATCTAAAACCCCCATCTTTCCTTTGAAAGTCTTTGTGTTCTGTATGGTCTTGTCTGGATTGTGGGTGCCTGCCGCATTTGCCCAGAGTCTCAGTCTGGCTGAAGCGCTTTCGACGGCAATAGACGCTAACCCCGATCTTGCAGCAGCACGTCAAGAGATCGGAATCTCTGAAGGAGTGCGCAAGCAGGCTGGACTCATCCCCAATCCTGAAATTTCTTATCAAGTAGAAGACACCCGTCGTAATACCAGCACGACGACTGTCGCGCTTAGTCAGCCGTTAGAGTTGGGTGGCAAGCGACGTGCTCGTGTCGAGGTTGCAACCTACGGTCAAAGCGTCGCGCAGTTAGAGCTGGACCGTCGAGTCAATAGCCTTCGTGCAGATGTTGTTCAATCTTACTACGCTGCTTTGAGAGCTCAGACCGGCTTGAATCTGGCAAAACAATCATTGGAGCTCACCGAACGCGGTCTGCGCATCGTCGATGGACGGGTGCGTGCCGGTAAGTCCTCGCCGGTGGAAGCCACGCGCGCTCAGGTGCAACTGGCTGAAGCCAAGTTACAGGTAAGGCGCGCTGAAACCTTGAAGTCAACGGCTTACCAGCAATTGGCCCAGTTAATAGGCAGTTCGGTCACTGCATTTGATCGTCTTGACTCGCCAGACCTATCTCCCGGCAAGCCGCCGCAAGCTACAGAATTACTGGCGAAGCTCGATCAAACCGCAGATATGCGTCAAGCGCTTGCTCAAATAGATAAGAGCGATGCCTCACTAGGCGCGGAAAAGGCGCAGCGCATCCCGAATCTCACCGTGAGTGTTGGTAGCCAATACGACCGCTCTATTCGCGAGAGGGTCAATGTCGTGGGGCTGTCGATGCCTTTACCGCTGTTTGATCGCAATCAGGGCAACATTCTTTCCGCTTCTCGCCGCGCAGATCAGGCCCGAGACCAGCGAAACGCTGTTGAGCTCAGGCTACGTTCCGAAACTCAAACCGCAGTGAATCAGTGGGCTACCGCCATGCAGGAGGTCGAGTCCTATGACAAGACGATCCTGCCTTCAGCTCAACAGGCCGTGGATACCGCAACTCGTGGATTTGAGATGGGCAAATTCGGTTTCATCGAAGTGCTGGATGCTCAGCGCACCTTGATAGTTGCTCGTGGCCAGTACCTCGACTCTTTGGCGGCTGCGACCAATGCGCGTGCTCAAGTGGAAAGGGTGTATGGCGACGTCGGCTTGACTGCCAATACGCGCTGAACAGGCCAGGCATTTTCCTTGTATGCGTCTTTGAATAAGCCGGTACCTAAGATCAGCAGGAGTAGCAATGGATAACAAACGCAAGATCGCGCTCGCGGTAATCGCTGTGGCAGTCCTCGGATTTGGCAGTTTCGCCTGGAACTCCAGTTCCGAGCAGCCTCCAGTCAGTAAGGCCGAACATGGCACTGAAGATGGCCATGAGAGAACTGCTGTAGCACCTGCTAAAGACGGGGGGGATGAAGGTCACGGTGAGGAAGGCCACAGCGAAAATGCCAATGAGGAAGAGGGCAAGATGACGCTTAGCGCCGAGCAGATTGAGGCTGCGGGCGTCGTTCTGGAAGCAGCTGCTCCCCGTGAGATTAGCACTATTGTGACTTTTCCTGGCGAAATACGGTTTGATGAGGACCACACCGCACATGTGGTACCTCGCGTTCCTGGAGTTGTTGAAAGCGTTCAGGCGAACCTGGGCGAGTCGGTCAAGAAGGGCCAAGTCCTTGCGGTGATTGCCAGTCAACAGATCTCGGATATGCGCAGTGAGCAACAAGCTGCACAGCGACGTGTTGAGTTGGCACGCTTGACTTTTGACCGCGAGAAGCAGTTGTGGCAGGACAAAATCTCCGCCGAGCAAGATTACCTTCAGGCGCGACAAGCTTTGCAAGAAGCTGAAATATCACTGGCCAACGCTAAGCAAAAGGTCGGAGCAATCGGCGCTTCGGTCAATTCTGCAGGCGGTAACCGCTATGAACTGCGTGCGCCTTTCGACGCAGTTGTAGTGGAAAAGCACCTGACCGTCGGTGAGGTGGTCAGCGAGGCAACCAATGCTTTCATCCTGTCCGATCTTAATCAGGTGTGGGCAACTTTCGCGGTTCCTCCTGGCGATCTCGGAAAGGTCGTGACTGGCCGCTCGGTAAAGGTTTCTTCTCCTGACATGAAGGCTGAGGTCGAGGGCAAGGTGGGTTACGTAGGCAGCCTTTTGGGCGAGCAGAATCGTGCAGCGCCCGTCCGTGTCACTCTGACCAATCCCAATGGGGCCTGGCGACCGGGGCTGTTCGTGAGCATCGCAGTCACGTCACAAACTGATCAAGTTGCTGTAGCTGTTCCAGAGTCAGCGGTGCAGACCGTCGAGGAAAAAACTGCAGTTTTCGTGAGGACCACTGAGGGCTTCGACACTCGCAGGGTAACTCTAGGTCGCCGTGCCGGTGGCTATGTGGAAATAACCGAAGGCCTCCAATCGGGTGCCCAAGTGGCAACCAGTGGCAGCTTCACGCTCAAGTCTGAGCTTGGCAAAGCGTCTGCCGAGCATGGCCACTGATGCGAATTTACAGGATGATTTCTTATGTTTGAACGTATCATCAGATTCGCCATTGAGCAGCGCATCGTAGTAATGATCGCAGTTCTAATCATGGCCGGTATAGGTATCTACAGCTACCAAAAACTGCCCATTGATGCGGTGCCTGATATCACAAACGTCCAGGTGCAGATTAACACTGGCGCCCCTGGTTACTCGCCGTTGGAAACCGAACAGCGGATCACGTTTCCAGTTGAAACGGCCATGGCCGGTCTTCCGGGCCTTCAGCAAACCCGATCCCTATCTCGCTCCGGCTTGTCACAGGTCACCGTGATCTTCAAAGACGGTACTGACATCTTTTTTGCCCGCCAACTCATTAACGAGCGTTTGCAGGTTGCAAAGGAACAGTTGCCAGATGGGGTCGAGGCCGTCATGGGGCCTGTATCCACCGGGCTTGGTGAAATCTTCCTGTGGACCGTTGAAGCGGAAGATGGCGCACTCAAAGAAGATGGTACTCCTTACACTCCCACCGACCTGCGAGTGATCCAGGATTGGATTATCAAGCCGCAGCTGCGCAACGTCCCTGGTGTTGCCGAGATCAACACCATCGGTGGCTTCGCCAAGCAGTTTCTGATTGCGCCGGACCCGAAGCGGTTGGCTACCTACAAGCTGACACTTAATGACCTGGTAGTTGCATTGGAAAGCAACAACGCCAACGTGGGCGCCGGTTACATCGAGCGTAATGGTGAGCAGTTGCTCATTCGTGCGCCGGGTCAGGTAAGCAATATCGAAGATATTGCCAACATCGTAATTACCAGTGTAGATGGCACGCCGATTCGCATCAGCAACGTTGCTGAAGTCAGCATCGGTAAAGAACTGCGAACGGGGGCTGCTACTGAGAATGGTCGCGAAGTAGTACTCGGTACCGTATTTATGCTGATTGGTGAAAATAGTCGTACAGTGTCCCAAGCTGTGGCCACCAAATTGACCGACATCAACCGCACCCTGCCGAAGGGCGTGGTTGCTGTGACCGTTTATGACCGTACCAACTTGGTTGAAAAAGCCATTGCGACGGTGAAGAAGAACTTGGTGGAAGGCGCGATTCTGGTAATTGCTATTCTCTTCCTGTTCCTCGGCAACATCCGCGCAGCACTGATCACCGCAATGGTGATCCCGCTGTCCATGCTATTTACCTTCACAGGTATGTTCAACAACAAGGTTAGTGCAAACCTAATGAGTTTGGGAGCACTCGACTTTGGCATTATTGTAGATGGTGCCGTGGTTATAGTAGAAAACGCGATCCGCCGACTGGCTCATGCGCAACACAAGCATGGTCGCATACTCACCAAAGCAGAACGCTTCCATGAAGTCTTTGCCGCTGCAGGTGAAGCTCGCCGGCCACTGATATTTGGCCAGTTGATCATCATGGTAGTGTATCTGCCGATCTTCGCCCTAACCGGCGTCGAAGGAAAAATGTTCCACCCCATGGCATTCACTGTCGTAATGGCGCTGCTGGGGGCAATGATTCTTTCCGTAACCTTTGTTCCTGCTGCTATCGCCATGTTCATCACTGGCAAGGTCAAGGAAGAGGAGGGCGTGGTAATGCGCACCGCCCGACAGCGCTATGAGCCGATACTGCAATGGGTTCTTGGGCACCGGAACATTGCGTTCTCGGCTGCAGTAGCTCTGGTCGTACTTAGCGGTATACTTGCAAGTCGTATGGGTAGCGAGTTCATTCCCAGCCTTAGTGAGGGCGACTTTGCGATGCAGGCTATGCGAGTGCCCGGAACGAGCCTTACTCAGTCCGTCGAGATGCAACAGCGCCTGGAGAAAGCGGTAATAGCGCAGGTCCCAGAAGTAGAGCGGATGTTCGCACGCTCGGGTACTGCAGAAATCGCATCTGATCCAATGCCGCCTAACGCCTCTGACGCCTACATAATGCTTAAGCCTCAGGATCAGTGGCCAAATCCCAATAAGCCTCGTGATGAGCTGATCGCTGAGGTGCAGAAAGCCGCAGCAGGTGTCCCGGGAAGCAACTATGAGTTGTCCCAGCCGATCCAGTTGCGTTTCAACGAGCTGATTTCGGGCGTGCGTAGTGACGTTGCGGTGAAAGTTTTTGGCGATGACATGGACGCGCTCAACAGCACCGCCAACAAAATCGCGGCATCGCTTAAAGCGGTACCGGGCTCATCGGAGGTCAAGGTTGAGCAGACTTCCGGCCTTCCTGTGTTAACCATCAACATCGACCGCGAAAAAGCAGCACGCTACGGTTTGAACATCGCGGATGTGCAAAACTCAATTGCTATTGCTGTGGGTGGCCGCCAGGCAGGTACATTGTATGAGGGCGATCGTCGGTTCGATATGGTGGTGCGACTGCCTGAGACCGTGCGCACTGACGTAGCGGGTATGTCCAGCTTGCTGATTCCTGTGCCTGCTAATGTTGCTCAGGATGCTAATCAGATAGGGTTCATTCCTCTGTCCCAAGTCGCTAATCTTGACTTGCAGTTGGGCCCGAACCAGATCAGCCGCGAAAATGGGAAACGGCTGGTAGTAGTTAGTGCAAACGTTCGAGGCCGTGACCTAGGCTCGTTCGTTGAAGAAGCGACTAAGTCGCTGGCTACTGTGCAGATCCCAGCAGGCTACTGGACTACCTGGGGTGGCCAGTTTGAGCAGTTGCAATCAGCAGCCAAGCGTCTGCAGATCGTTGTTCCAGTCGCATTGCTTCTGGTCATGACACTGCTGTTCCTGATGTTCAACAACTTGAAGGATGGCATGCTGGTCTTCACCGGAATTCCATTCGCACTCACCGGCGGTGTAGTTGCACTGTGGTTGCGGGATATCCCGCTGTCTATCTCGGCGGGAGTTGGCTTCATTGCGCTGTCCGGTGTGGCAGTTCTAAACGGCCTGGTTATGATTTCTTTTATCCGCGGGCTGCGGGAGGAAGGACGTACCCTCCGGCAAGCGGTAGATGAAGGCGCGTTGACACGGCTAAGGCCCGTTCTGATGACAGCCCTAGTCGCATCCCTCGGATTTATCCCGATGGCTCTCGCAACAGGTACCGGTGCTGAAGTTCAGCGGCCACTGGCGACAGTGGTGATTGGCGGGATTCTTTCGTCTACCGTGCTTACTCTGTTGGTGCTTCCTGCTCTGTATCAATGGGCACACCGCAAAGATGATGATGGTGATGAAGCGGGTAGCTGATAGCCCATAACAGAAGCCCACAGCAACGTTGTGGGCTTTTCATTCTGGATATTGTTGTCACCTTTCAAAATTGTAAGTTTACCGTCATGCCGGTGATGCCTGTGAGTTGATAAGGTTACTCCCAATAAGATTGATATTGAGAGGACCTTATGAAAAAGCTTATCATTGCGGCAGCCCTAGCTGTTTTGCCTATAGTTTCACAAGCTACTACGTTTTCCGAAAAGAAGCAGTTGCAATATATTCAGGAACATCAGAACGCCGTGGCTAGCTATGCGGCGAAAAATAATAAGCCAATACCAGAGATTCAGGACTACAAGTATGGAATGAAGATTGATGTTGCAAAATTTGTGCGTCAGTCCCAGGATCCCCGTACTTGCGAGGTGTATCAACGGTTGATGACCTACGAAGACTCGCGGGGTGAGCTTAATACGATTCGTTATTCTTTGTTTTCCCAATGTGTCAACAACAAAAATTGAATGCATCGATAGGATTTTTAGAGGCCATAGAAAAACGCCAGGCGATGCCTGGCGTTTTCTATGGTCCTTGACATGTTTTAACCAAAGATTGTCAGTCCTTGCCCCCCTCCCCAAAAGTAAGTCAAGTCCAGCTAAAAAATTTAGGCCGGCGAATTTGCACTCAGAAGCAGCGAATTTTGAAAAAAACTGATTTCTGTGACATCCAGGCAAAGCATGAGCACTGACTCAGTCGAAGTGCGGCTTGATAAGGGTGTTTATTGGAAAGTTTATAATTGGCTCGGGGCTTAGGCTTACTTAAAGACTTAACTCCGGATAATTGCTTTAGGTGAGTCCTCAGGCTTTGAACGAAAAACGAAAGTCGATGGTGTGGCAGCAAGTTCTGGGTCGTACTAGCTTGCTACCCAACCAAAAATAAACACTGAATATATGGGCTTAGCTCGACGACACGTACGTTTAGCAGGTTGCTTCTTGTTTAAACTGATGGGCGCTCGTGAGAAAATGGATCACTGGTTGGTAAGTTGATACTTAATTGGTGTAATTATTGGTGTCGTTACTGGTTTTCATGTTTTGAGAAAGTGCTTAATTGTCCAAGATCTAAAGTGCCATCATGTATATGCTCTTATCAGAATTGTAATCTCTGGATCATGCTAGAGTTATTTGTTCAGTTTATTATTAGGGTTTTTTGGTGTTTGTTGGGTGGCACAGCTATTGTCGAGGTGCTGCATCATTTAGTTCTGAAATTACATGCAGTTCACTTTTTTTTCACTTCGGGTTGTTTAGTCTTTGTAGATGGAAAATACAAGCATGTCGATCATAGCTTTGCTTATTCGTTATCTAGGCATTGGATTCGTAGCAACCGGGGGGCACTATTTTGTATTTCTCCTGCTTATTGTAAATGGAGTTACTGATCCAGTGTTAGCCAGCGTTGGCGGAGGCGTGATAGGCGCTATTATTAGCTATATTGGTAATAGAAGGCTCAGTTTCGTGGCGACGGGAATTTATAAGCTTCAACCTATCAGGTTTGTACTTGTCTCGTTGGCAACTAATATCGGTAATGGTGTAGGTATGTGGGTTCTGATTAAATTCAATCTCTCACCGCTTGTCTCTCAGATTTTAGTGACTTTAACCCTAACTGCGCTCGGATTCACTGCGCATCGTTTCTGGACATTCAATCATGCGGACATCACATCGGCTTTCCGAACGCGCTGACCCCTTGTTAACAATAGTGGTTCCTTGCTTTCAAGAAGAGCAAACCATTCCGGAATTTCACAAGCGCATCACCAGAGTTGTAAAGCGCCTGCCTGTTTCGTGCGAGATTCTCTATGTCGACGATGGTAGTAGCGATCAAACTGCAGACCTACTTCGACACTATCAAGATGGATCAAATGTACGATGCCTGTTCCTAAGTCGGAACTTCGGAAAAGAGGCTGCGTTAAGTGCAGGGATCGACCATGCACGCGGTAGCGCATTGATCTTCATTGATGTCGACCTTCAGGATCCACCTGAACTCATCTCGAGTATGGTATATCATTGGCAGATGGGTTACGACGTTGTGAACATGCAACGCGACTTGCGAACTGGCGACTCCTGGCTAAAACGCACGAGTGCACGTAGCTATTACTGGATCATGCAGCGCCTGGTGGAGAAAGTTGATCTTCCGGTGGATGTCAGTGACTTCCGTCTGATTGGTCCTGCTCCATTGGCCGCCTTAAGAGCGCTGGACGAACGCTCCAGAATTCTTAAGGGTTTGATCGGCTGGGTAGGCTTTCGCACCATTGAGTTACCCTACAATCGCACTTCCCGTCATGCCGGCAATACCAAGTGGAACGCCGCTAGCCTGCTGGACCTAGCCATCGAAAGTATTCTCAGCTTCTCCCGCAAGCCGCTTCGTATATTCAGTCTCATTAGCTTCAGTTTCTTTGTCTCCAGCATCTGCTACCTGCTCGCAGTACTGGTAGCAGGCTCCTTTGACATCCATCACCTGCTTGTCGGAATTGCTTCATTCATGTGCGTGGGTGTTGCACTGGTGGGCGAGTACGTAGGCGTAACGCTCGCGGAGGTCAAACGCCGCCCCCTTTATTTTCTAAATAGTAATAATGAAGCGCGACCCATGACTATTCATCCTCCGGCTTCCTCACTCGAGGGTAAGAAATGCTGAATTTGAAAAGCGAGCGAACATTGTGGTTCATCCTGAGTTCGATTCTGCTTTTGCGTCTCCTGGGGCTGGGCGTATATCCCCTGATGGATACCTCTGAAGCACGCTACGCTGAAATGGCACGCAAGATGGTTGAACTGAGTGACTGGGTGACTCCGATGTTCGATTACGGAGTTCCATTTTGGGGCAAGCCACCGCTGTCTTTCTGGACCCAAGCGGCGAGCATGACGGTATTCGGCACCAATGAGTTTGCTGCTCGATTCCCAGCCTGGTTTCTCCACTTGGCAAGCTGCTTCATCATCATCAGGCTCGCGACACAGGAGGTATCGCGCAAGGCGGGCATTTGGGCAGCCATCATCTTTTCCGGCACGGCGCTGGGCTTGGTGTCCAGTGGTGTTGTGCTGACTGACCCCGTTTTATCGTTCTCGATCCTGTTGGCCAGCTATGGTTTCTGGCGTTGGATGAAGTGCGCAGGCAAAGGGGATGCCTACCTTATGTTCTTAGCTCTCGGCTTGGGCCTGCTTGCTAAAGGGCCACTGACCTTGGTACTGATGGGCGCGCCAGCATTTTTTTGGATCGTCATCTACAAGCAATGGAATCGGGTATTGAGGCTTCCTTGGGTAACGGGGATTGCTCTCATGTTAGGTATATCAGTGCCTTGGTACATTGCAGCCGAAATGAAGACGCCGGGTTTCCTTGAGTATTTTTTTGTCGGCGAGCACTGGAGCCGATATGTTGTAAGTGATTGGGCCGGGGATCTCTACGGGAGTGCTCACGCCAAGCCCTACGGCACCATATGGATTCAGCTTGGCTTAGCGTTGCTTCC
>NZ_JAEILC010000021.1:57151-57662 GCF_016307435.1 Pseudomonas sp. S4_EA_1b
ATCAGCGAAGTGGGCAGAAAGACTGCTTGGGCTGCTGCAGCGAGCGCTCTGATGCTGCCAGTCGCGGGCGCCGGTATTATCTATAACGGTGTGCTTGAGGATCGTCCTCAGAACCAGCGAGATTTAGTGCAGGCCTGGCTGGATGTGCAGTCGTCTCAATCGGGCCCCCTGATTTATCCTGGCCGCCGCTCGTATTCGTCGGAGTTTTATAGCCGGGGAATGTCCAAAAGCATCAAAGATCCTGACAAGTGGCCTCGCGACAGATCGTTCTACCTTTCCAGGCGTTTGCGCGACAGCGATTCTGATCTACCTGTAGACGTTGGTTGCAAAATAATCACTGAAACGAACGCGAGCCAACTGCTTCTATGCCGCTGGAAGGACACTGCACAGGATGGTGAAAATATTCTAGGAGATAGTGCTACTGGCTCCCGTTGAAAGTAAGAGCCCGGCGAAGAGAGTATTTAAATTTCTAGCTGCTTTTCAGTTTAAAGTGAATAATCCATCTCAGGAT
>NZ_JAEILC010000210.1:0-2381 GCF_016307435.1 Pseudomonas sp. S4_EA_1b
AGTGACAACAACGCAATGTCTAAATCTTTTGTGAGAGAAAGGTTTGGATCTTGGTAAATATCAAGTGCCTCTTTTGATATTTTAAAAATATCAAATCCATCAGCAACTGCTCTTCCAAGTCTGTCAGCCACTATGTCTTCCATGCTCATTGCTGCCCCCAACTCTTTAGCTCTGCTCCGGTCGGAGGGTAGTGCTGAGTATCCACCGGCTGCCCATTAATACTTTTCGGGTGGAAACGGATTACTTCTCCTGCATGGCCATAGCTTTCCATCCATTGCCTCGCACTGCCCGTTTTAGGATCAAACTCCGTGGCGAAAGAAGCACCCCGAGTAGGTCCTCCTGTCCTTGCAGGAACCTCTTGTGTGTAGTAACGAATACGGCCATCAGGCAGTGTTCTAGTGACCGCTGCTGTCTCTTGAGCTTTTTTAGTCCTGATAGTTTCGCTCTCAATGCAGCTTGGGCATTTGCACTTGTGGCTTCAGTAGCTACAACTTCTCCCGTTGTAGCAGTGGCTTTTGCACCTGTTTTGGGTTCGCCTGGCTGTTGCGCCTATACCGGAGCGTTGTAAGAAACATCTCCCGAGTCGCGCCAAACTCCATTCGCAAAGCTCACTGGCCGCTGTGGATAACAAACCAACAGCCCTTCGACAAACTGACAAAAGGATAAGTCAAGTCGCGTTATCCAACGCATATTGTCTATTTCCAACAAACGCCAGTTGTCTCCGCTGTCGAAACCGAAAGCAGTCCCGGCGCTATGCCAGCCGAACAGCCACACCTCGCCCTTCGCGCCCGCTTCATAAGGCCCGTCTTTATAAATTCCATCATCACCGACGTAGCCAACCGCAGCAGAAAGCAGCATCGGTTGAATCGTCAAAAGCGGCAGTGCGCAGTCGTCCTCCTTGATCTCACCGTGCCCCCGTTCCTCCATAAAAGCAAAGTACTCGGTGGGAGCCGCCGGCCACTGCCGCCGCATCATACTTACTTCACTTGAAGAAACAGGCGTAAGCCGCTCCAATAGCGCACATCCCATCGTATTAAAGGCTTCTAAATTTTCGTACATGTTCATGGTAGCCTCGGAGGGGGCTGCAGAAACGCTGTTGTAGTTGGACTTGCTGGGGCATGGACGCCACCTTGTTGAGCACTTCCACCCGGAACCGGATGCAAATTCCACCATTGGTTAGGTCCCACCGTACTGCTGTGGTATCACATGGTGCGCCTGAAAATCCACACCACTCGCAGTTTTTGGCCATGCCAAACCAGTATTCAACTCCCACTCACGCTTAAGATTATTCCGCTGGCTATTGTATTGACGCTGCAGTGCCTGATAGTCACTTCTCGGCGCAACATAAGTATGATCAACCTGACGTAGCTCATCCGCAAGTTTCGTGCGCTGATTAGAGGGCATTGGCACACCTGAATGGTACTCGACGTCCCGGACCACCGCGCGAGCGTCACCCGAGATTTTCGTCCAGCTGGATGTGGATGTTGCTATAAAACTCGCATCATGCCATTTGAAGATACGGCCTGAGAGAATGCATCAAGATTATGGGTTCCGCTAACCCCACTTTTCTGGGTCAATCCATCTAAACTACTCAGCTGGTTTTTGATGCTCGGATTAAAGCTCATGCCTTCCGGGAAGCTTGCAGCCCCTTTTGTACCATCAGCCTTTTATGCGCGCTAAGAACTCGACCATTGCTAGTGGATCACGCTCCACAAGTTCTTCAATCAAATCTTCCGCTGCCCAATGCAGAATCATGTCCCCTCCCCCCCCATCCTTGCAGAGGATGAGATCACTTGACAAAGAAGAGTCAACAACATTGACTTCTCTATCGCTGAGTGCCATCAGGCCACCGTAGCCATCATAAGGAATGACCCAGTAAAAACGCTCGTTCTCTATCCAGTAAATCCCAAACACCTCTACAGGCTCTTCTCGCCCAATTTCTCGAATAATCATATCCACATCACTCAATAGTTCTACCGGGCTGCAGCACAGGGGGCAGCTGTTGCGGCGTAGTAATTTTCATATCGTATGCTTTATCGGTTACGGAGTTGTACTGGTAGTGGATGGTTATATTTTCTCCGCTAGGTAGACGGTGACTTACTTCCATTTTTCTCCATCCCTCACTCCGCGGGAAGTCTTTATCGCCCGCTAGTTTTGTATCACGACCCGCAGAGGGATTTTCTGTCACTCTGTTCCACAAAGTCTGCTCGTTCAGATCTCTTGGCGCCGTTGACTGATAGCTCTTTGCTGTTGAATGCGTTGCATAGTCTGGTCTTGTTTTTGCCGCAAAGTGAATTCTTTACCGGGACCAACATTTGGCGGATTTTCAATACTTGAATAATCGACTTTTGCATGAGCGCCTATGTCTTTTGCACCTAGCC
>NZ_JAEILC010000211.1:0-1456 GCF_016307435.1 Pseudomonas sp. S4_EA_1b
ATGTCGAGGTCAATGGCCTGAGCAGCTATTGGCTGCCGCACTCGGCCATTGCGCCGGATCAGCGCGCCGGCCTGGTGCTGGGGTTCGCCGCCGTGCCCGAGGCGGCCATCGCCCAGGCCTTGATGCGACTGCGTAAAGCCTGGTTATGACTGTGGCGAACTTCAGTAAAGGACAGTTCGCACATTGCCCAGGTGGCGGCCGGCTCAGGTGCCGGACTTGATCTTGGTCCAGGCCCGCGTCCTGGCGCGCTCGGCCTTGCTGTCGAGGGGTTTCAAGGTATAGAGCGTGGCCATCGCCGCCTCAGTGGGATAAAGGTTGGGGTTGTTGCGGATCGCCGGGTCGACCTGCTCGGTGGCGTCCTTGTTCGGGTTGGGGTAACCGACGAAATCGCTGATTGGCGCGATCACCTGGGGTTGCAGCAGGTAGTTGATAAAGGTGTAGGCGTCCTGCGGGTTTTTCGCGCCTTTGGGAATGGCCAGCATGTCGAACCAGATCGGTGCGCCTTCCTTGGGCAGGCGCATGTCCACGGTCACGCCGTTATTGGCTTCCTTGGCGCGGTTGGCGGCCTGGGAAAAGCTACCGGAGTAACCCACGGCCACGCAGATGTCGCCATTGGCGATGTCGGCCATGTATTTGGAGGAATGGAAGTAGGTGATGTAGGGGCGGATTTTCAGCAGCAGCGCTTCGGCCTTTTCATAGTCCTTGGGGTTCTGGCTGTTGGGGTCCAGGCCCAGGTGTTGCAGGGCCAGGGGCAGGATTTCCGAAGGCGAGTCGAGCAGGGCGACGCCGCACTGCTTGAGCTTGCTGATGTTTTCCGGCTTGAAGATCAAGTCCCAGCTGTCCACCGGCGCATCGTCGCCCAACGCCGCCTTGACCTTGGCCGGGTTGAAGCCGATCAGGATGGTGCCGTACATGTAGGGCACGGCGAATTTGTTGCCGGGGTCGTTGGCCTCGATCAGCTTCATCAGCTTGGGGTCCAGGTGGTTCCAGTTGGGTAACTGGCTACGGTCCAGGGGCTGGAACACCCCGGCTTCGATCTGTTTGGCCAGGAATACGTTGGACGGTACCACCACGTCATAGCCGGAGTTGCCGGTCAGCAGCTTGGCTTCCAGGGCTTCGTTGGTATCGAAGATGTCGTAGATCAGCTTGATCGCCGGGTTGGCGGCCTTGAAGTCATCCAGCGCCTTGGGCGTGATGTAGTCGAACCAGTTGTAGACCCGCAGGGTTTTTTCTTCGGCGTGCACGGCGCTGCTCGCCACGGCGGCGCAGAGCAACAGAGACCTGAATATGTTCATTCGGCTGACCCCTCAAAACCTTCGAGAACGTTGACGGCATTGATGCCGATTTCTTCCACCGCATAACCGCCTTCCATCACGAACAGCGTCGGCTTGCCGAGTTGGGCGATACGTTGCCCCATGGCCAGGTAGTCCGGGCTGTCGAGCTTGAACTGTGAGAT
>NZ_JAEILC010000212.1:0-1411 GCF_016307435.1 Pseudomonas sp. S4_EA_1b
TAACAGAACTCCATTATTGATGATTCAAAAAACACAAAGACTATTTAACTAACCTAATTGGTCACTATGCGCGTTTTAATTACTACTCTACTGAGTAGTTACTTCGTATTAGCTCCGCAGTCCCACTTCAGATCCAGCCTAGCCAACTCCAGTAGGTACTGGCGAATACCAGTAACAACACATAACCAATCAAAGTGATGAGAATACCGACCCGAGCAAACTGTTTGGGGGTAAACGTGTCGGTTCCCAAGCAAACCATATTCTGCGGTGCATTGATGGGCAGGATGAAACCGAAGCTCACAACGAACCCGAGCAACATAGTCATTCCTACGCGACTGAACTCGCCTGGAAGCGTGAGGAGCACAGCCATGAGAATGGGTAACAGTGCCGAAGTCAGAGCCGTAGCACTGGCAAACCCCAAGTGGATCACGATCAGAAACGCGCTGAGTATCGCAAAAACGCCCAGCGGACCGACCTTGTCCAACCCCGTATGCTCCACCACCTGCGCACCTAGCCACTGCCCGGCCTGTGTGGTCAACAACGCAGTGCCCAAGCTGATCCCGACACCGAATACGATCACCGTGCCCCAGGGAATACGGGACTGAACGTCCTTCCAGGTCATCACACCGAAACGCGGTAATAGGAGAATGACTAATCCGGCATAGGTGGTCGATGTGGTGTCGAACGAATGCAACCGGCCTTCGCTTGCCCACGCCAATAAAAGCAGCAGCGATACCACTCCCAAGCGTTTCTGCGGACCAGTCATAGGTCCAAGCTCGGCCAAACTTTGCTTCACTGCTGCCAATCCACCCGGCACCCTGTCGCTTTCAGGGGGGAGCACTTTCAGCACCACCACAATCAGCACTAACGACATGATCACTGCCCAGGGAGTCCCCGCAATCAACCAATCGATCCATGACACTCTTTGGTCCAGCATCTTCTCCATGAACCCCACCGTCAGCAAGTTCTGTGCGGCAGCTGTTTGAATACCCACGTTCCAAATACTGGTACCTTGGGCAACAATTATCATGAGACCGGCTGCGATATTGGAGCGCTTGGCCACGCCAAAGGCGGCGATCACCCCCATCATGATAGGCACCACGCAGGCACTACGCGCGGTGGCGCTGGGTACTACCAGGCTCAGTAGCACGATCACCAGCATTGCGCCGAACAGGATCCGCCGTGTGCTGGCCCCGACCTTCGTCAAGGTCACAAGTGCTATGCGGCGATCCAGCCCGGTATGAGTCATCGCGGCAGCGATGAACAATGCCCCAACCACCAACGCAAGGGCTGGATTGGAAAAGCCGGTGAGTGCCATTGAAACACCAGCCGATGAACCATAGGTGAGTGACGGGGCCTGCACGGTTGGTGCAGTGCCGATCAATATCGCTATCAGCGAAGTGATCATGAT
>NZ_JAEILC010000213.1:0-2593 GCF_016307435.1 Pseudomonas sp. S4_EA_1b
GAGCTAAGGCTATCGTGAATAACGGAATTACTACCAGACAAAGCAGGAGAAAATTAGCTGTCAGCCGACCAAATACTGACTCCCCAGCAACCGACATTGCCCTTGCGGCGTATGATATCTTCTCAAAGCCAGAACCGAGTGCAGACAATTCACTGTAAGCAACCGGCAATACCAGAAGATGCATAAAGGCAAATAAAAAAAACAAATCATTGAAATTAAGTGTGCGATAAAAAAAGCCTTCATGCACTAAGCTTTTGGCAAACAAGCTTATATAAATAGACACCGCACTGAATATTGCCCCGCCTAGAATAAAAATTAGCAGAGCGTCAGACTCAACAGCATAAAAACCCAACAGAGGCGTGAAGGCTATTAAGCATAATCCGCCCCCCAAATGGCAGGAAATATAAACGAGGGATGAAACATATCTCTAATGGTTGCGCGGGATAAAATCGAGACCCCTAACAGAGCCAAGCCTGCTATAAAGCTATACATACCACCTCAACCCCTTATAAGCAGTCAATAAAATTCAAAAACTTGGCTCCTTACTTCTTCACGCGATAGGAATCAATAAGATAAAAGGCACAGCCCACAGGAAACGCACAAATCATCAAGAGCGACGCTTTACAACTTGGAAAAATTATCTCCATTTTGTTTGTTCTTAGGGCGAATCGTACATAATTAACAGCCGATTTTAACCTGCTAGCGAGACCCTTCAGAATCTTGAACTCTTCAAGATACACCAGACTGGTGCCATATGGATTGTTTACCCTAAGCCGTACCGAGGACTGGGTGAGCCCGTCATTGCGATAAATTTTTATGCATAACTTTTCATTTACAAATCTAGCAGAATAGACAAGTGAAATTCTATTCCAAACAACGCTTTCAGCAATAAAGCGCTCACCCCTAATTACAGGGAATTTATACTGCTTCAATATTTCTGTTACATTAACGCCCCACTTATCGCCCGTGGAACGGTATTGGCGCTGTAGATCCGGGTCAGCAATATCACATACATAACTTGGATACTTTTGACCCAACACATTATTATCATCATCCATGCATAGAACTGAGAGCGTCGAAAACCGATCTCTCTGCGAGGTGTCAATATCCTCCCAATAAAATTGCAATCGTTCCAGAGCAGTGCTAACACATCGGTCATCGGAATCGAAAACCAAAAACAAATAACCTGTTGCGTGCTCGACCGCAACATTATGCGCGACATGCTTACCTTGGTTATTCTGATAGATGTAACGGATATTCAGCTCTTTCTTTTGTATCCATTCCTCGACAAGTGCCTGCGTTTCATCAGTGGAACCATCGTCAATAATCAGCCACTCAAAATCTTGAAAGGTTTGCACCCTGAGCGACTCATACACCTGACTCAAAATATATGCTCTATTATAAGTCGGCGTAAACACTGTAAAATATGGCAAACTCCCCCCTAACACTCAGCAATTATTTTTTCAAAAACGCAGGAACATTGGCAATCAGATATCTAGCGTTAAATATTAGTAATACAACTATATAGGCCGCACCACCCAAAATCACCTTTAACGAAAAGGACAACACTGACAACTCAAATTTTATACTGCTTACTACTGCCGCCATAACAACTACAGCGACTATAACTTGCGCCGCATTTTTATAGGGAAGACGCGGCATGGCAAATACGCGTCGCCCCAAAGCCCAGCTTAATATTAAGGAAACAAGAAAAGCTATCACGGTCGAAATCGCCGCGCCCGTAGCGCCATATTCAGAAATCAGAAAATAGTTGAAACCAACATTTACCACGGCACTCACGAAGACAATCCCCATTTGTATTCGAGTTGAATTTGACAATTGAAATGCGTAATCGAAGTAATATGATTTTATAGTACTTAAAAACATCGCCAGCGCGATCCAAGGGATGATTACAGTAGCGCCCTCTCTAAACTTATCCCCGAGTATAGAATACGCTATATCAGGGGCAGTCAACGCCATTCCTGTCGACAATGGCATAGCCACCGCAAACACCAATGAAAAGGTCTGCCGCAGCTTTACACCCGCCGCCAGCAAGCCCTCTTTAGCCAGTGCATTTATCACCAATGGCAGGGCCGCCAAATGAACGACCGATGTCAACATGCCGATTGAATACTGGCTCAGCTCATACGAAGCTGAGTAAACGCCGACAGCCTCAACCCCAACCATGCGTTCGATGAAAAACCTATCAGACGCGTCGATAACAAATATCAAGAGATACGTAATCGTTAACGGAGCACCATAAGCGAATAATTTTTTCAGATAATCCCAATTGATAAAAAACCAAGGCAAACCCCTCCATATCCGCCTACTGATTACGCACGCGGCAACCGAACCCACTATGATTGAGGCCAATATCCCTTCTGCACCAAAACCCAAGTAGGCCGCAACCACAGATAGAAAAAATCCAACCGCACTTTTTACGGTGAGTACTTTCCCATAATCCAAAGGGTTTAAAGATGTATTTAAAACCTTTAGATTTAGCTCATGCCAACCCTGGAACGCAAATAAAAAACCGACAATAAAAAACATTAATGAAAATGATGAAAACGCGTCTAGGGCCGCGCATACAAGC
>NZ_JAEILC010000214.1:0-1552 GCF_016307435.1 Pseudomonas sp. S4_EA_1b
CCTTTAGATTTAGCTCATGCCAACCCTGGAACGCAAATAAAAAACCGCCCATCCAAAACATTATTGAAAATGATGAAAACGCGTCTAGGGCCGCGCATACAAGCGATAAAACAATCACGACCAAAAAAATAATAAATGAAATCGATTTGGCAGTTGCCAACAAACGTTCTTCATCTTCTTTATCAGTTACAGCAGGAAGATATCTACCAACCCCCAGGCTCAACCATTGTAGTAACACCGCGTTACCTACACCAGCAACCAAGATAGTCAGCGAATAAATTCCGTACTCAGCAGGCGTCAAAATACGCGTAAAAATCACCAAAGCCGATAGGGAAAATATTGCCGGTATCAACTTTACAGCCAGATAAGCGGCACCGTGTTTTGCTAGCAATATTGCCCCCTGCCTAAGATTCATGCATACCTACATTAAAAGAAAAACGTTAATTCAAAAACCGTACGTACCACGGCATAGCTTTTTCGACGCCCTCAACAATGTCAAAGCGAGGCTCATACTGAAGGTATTTTTTTATTTTACTGATATCAGCTTGTGAATGGCGAACGTCTCCAGCTCGAAAATCCCGATACACCGGAAACTTATCATAGCTAATCCCATTTTTTGCCAATGCTTCACGCAAGGCCTTAAATAGCATATTTAGGTCTGTTCGACCGTTGACCGCAACGTTGTAAACCTGATTGCGCGAAGCCGAGTCCGTCGTAGTTGCAGCCAGGAGGTTCGCTTGGATAGTATTTTCGATAAAACAAAAGTCCCGACTGGTTTGCCCATCACCATTGATAAAAACGTCATCATTTTTAATCATGGACGCCGCCCATTTGGGTATCACTGCCGCATATGCGCCTTCAGGGTCCTGGCGCTTACCAAATACATTAAAATACCGAAGCCCAATAGTATCAAACTTATAACACTTGGCAAAAACGTCAGCGTACAGCTCGTTAACGTATTTGGTCACTGCGTAGGGAGACAGCGGTTTACCAATGATGTCTTCTACCTTAGGCAGGCCTGGATGATCTCCATATGTTGAGCTACTTGCGGCGTATGTGAAGCTTTTTACTTTTGCATCCCGTGCCGCCACCAGCATATTCAGGAAACCATCAATATTAGTACGGTTAGTAGTAATCGGATCATTAAGAGAACGTGGTACCGATCCCAGCGCTGCCTGATGCAAAACATAGTCGACGCTATCGCAAGCCTTATGACAATCTTCCAAAACTCTAATATCTCCCTGAACGAAAGAAAAATTAGCCCACTGATCAGAGGAAACAGTACTTTTTACTTCATCCAAATTCCGTAGGTGACCTGTTGAAAAATTATCTAATCCAACGACCCGCTGATTTAAACCAAGAAGCACTTCCAGCAAATTAGAACCGATGAAACCTGCCACTCCTGTGATCAGCCAAGTTTTCGGTGTTGCTTGAAGCGAATCTAACAGTTGTTCATAGCGGGTCATAGTTATAGACTCAATATTAATTGTGAATTAGTAGATGGAGATAGTAGTCTTAAAGACGGATATCCGACTCTTCCGTGCTCAGCAAA
>NZ_JAEILC010000215.1:0-1119 GCF_016307435.1 Pseudomonas sp. S4_EA_1b
GCTTCACGCGACAGCAATTGCGTTCACCGTCACAGTGCCCGACATTCTGAAAGTGGCAGGCGATGTGAATTCGGACACCTATCAGGCTTTTTACGCATATGGCATAGCCGCCGTTATCTACCTGTCGGTAACGCTGAGCCTTATTGGTGGTTTTCGGTTGTTTGAACGCCACGTGCTTAAGTCAAATCTTCCACGGGCGCATTGAGTGATATATGTATAAATTAGAAGTTGACAGTTTTACTAAAAGTTTTGCTAAGCATCAGGTTCTGCGTGGGGTTTCATTGAAAGCCAAGGCGGGAGATGTCATCTCGTTGATTGGTTCCAGTGGTTCCGGGAAAAGCACATTCCTTCGATGCATCAATTTTCTGGAGCAACCGGATGACGGTGCATTATTTTTCGATGGCCAGAAAATTCCGATGGTGACAGACCGTCTAGGGCGAATGCGTGTAGCTGACGACAAATTCTTGCGACTCCTCAGAACTAAACTGTCTATGGTTTTCCAGCATTTCAACCTATGGAATCACCTGACAGTGCTGCAGAACGTTGCGTTGCCGCCCGTTGTGGCTATGAATATTGGCAAGAAAGAAGCGCGGGAACGCGCCAAGTTTTTTCTCAATAAGGTCGGATTGCACGAACGCGTGTATACGCAATACCCTGCCGAACTCTCTGGAGGGCAATCGCAACGTGTCGCCATTGCAAGAGCCTTGGCGATGGAGCCCGAGGTCTTGTTATTTGATGAACCGACTTCTGCTTTGGATCCGGAACTGGTAGGTGAAGTGCTGAAGGTAATGCATGCGCTGGCCGAGGAGGGGCGCACCATGATAGTCGTTACCCACGAGATGGGGTTTGCACGCCATGTTTCCAGTCATGTTCAGTTTCTACATCAGGGAGAGATATTAGAAGAGGGCCCGCCATCCGATATATTGATAAATCCGCGCAGTGAGCGCCTGCGTAACTTCTTACGAGGGAACTTAAAATAAAACGCAGCTAACGCTGTGGCTGATTTTAAGCGTCTCGCTGCCCGTCCGGGTTGTCTTTATTTGTATGTGCTGACACTTTAAACGTATTTGGAATTTTTAGTGAGCGCGAAACGTCAATCGCGCATCACTAAGCATTGTG
>NZ_JAEILC010000216.1:0-1756 GCF_016307435.1 Pseudomonas sp. S4_EA_1b
CAGATGGCGAGCGCCTGTTTTACTTCAGGTATACCGACACCAGCGGTGGAAGGGTGTTTCTGCCCATAGGTGCATATGACGCCACTGGTACTGATGGGCTTACCCTTAAGGAAGCAAGAACTAAAGCTGGAGAGTGGTCACGCCTCTACCAAAGTGGAACTCGCAACTTACGTGAACATCTGGATGCCGAGGAAGCTGCCCGTATCGCAGCCCGAGATGGTGAATTGGCACGACTCACCGCCGAGAAAGCAGAAGCCGAAGCCGAGCAAGCTCGCCAGGCGGCACGCAAGACTGTTACCGACCTATTCGAGCACTGGGCTAGGGTTGATCTCATCAACCGCAAGGACAAGGGTGCAGAGGCTCGTCGGATGTTTGAAAAGGACGTTCTGCCCTTCTTGGGCGACTTGGCTGTCGCTGATGTGAAAAAGGGTCATATCACCGAGGTTACAGATGCCCTCCTCGCTCGCGGTGTAAACCGTATGGCTAAGATGGTTTTTTCGCTTATGCGCCAAATGTTCCGCTTTGCCGTAGACCGCGACCTGATCGAGCACGATCCCAGCGCCAGTATTCGAAAAGCTAAGATAGGTGGCAAAGACACCGAGCGCGATCGAGTGCTGAGTGATGATGAAATCAAGCTGCTTGCTAAGAAAGCCCCTGATGCGGGGCTGCAGGTCACCACCGAAGCTGCAATCTGGATTGCCCTATCGACCTGCTGTCGAATTGGTGAGCTCCTGAGCGCCCGATGGGAGCATATCGATCTAGAGCAAAGCACTTGGCTGATTCCGTCCGAACATAGTAAAAACGGTAAACCGCACAGCATCATCCTTTCAGACTTTGCCATTAGCCACTTCAAGCGCGTAAAGCAGATTAATAGCCTGTCACCTTGGTGCTACCCGAACACCTACATAACTGACCATGTATGCCCTAAAACGGTAACCAAGCAGTTGGGAGATCGCCAGCGCCTTCCGGAGCAAGGCTCCATGAGCCGACGTAGCGCCAAAGCCCAAGCACTGTTGCTACCAGGCGGAAAGTGGACGCCTCATGACCTGCGGCGTACAGGCGCGACGATTATGACTGCTATTGGTGTGCTTCCTGAAGTGGCTGAACGGTGCCTCAACCACACAGAGGAAAACAAGGTAAAACGCACTTATCAGCGTCATAGCTATGCTAAAGAAATGGCGGAGGCTTGGGAAGTTCTCGGCAAGCATTTATCCAGCCTGATATAGACAGCCACTCCAACCGCCCTGAGAAAACACTAGCACCGCTACACAAGGACACGATTACAAATGAAAAACAAAGGGCTTATTATATCAGTAACTGAATTTCTTGAGGAGCACAGCATCTCCGAAAGTGAATTCAAAGACAGAATTGAAAAGCTGCAGATCCCCCTTCTATGCCGCTGCCCAAGAACGGTTGCAGTTCATGTATCCGGCTCGGTTATCATTCTAAATGACAATGAGCCAAAAACAGCACAAAGCCTATCAAAGCAGCATAAAGGTACGCTTTTTTGCGCAGATCACGATTATCACTCAAAAGTAGATTTAGACATAAAGTTTCTTTCCATAAGCGTCACCGACTGGGAGGAAATAGCAAACTATGGCGAGCTTTCAAAATACAACTTCAACCTCTCCGCTTTTCATGAACGCGGAAAAGGCCTCGCGCAAGCATCGGCACATGAGTTGTTAAAGACAAGCTTAAAACCACTTCCAGCCCTGATAATAGACTCAGCTTTCTTTATCACCTCAAGAAATTCACC